>JAUQPO010000387.1 GCA_030550335.1 Acidobacteriota bacterium | reverse complement strand
CCGCCCTTCATGTAGCCAATTCGGCTGACACCATTGACGATGGTCTGGTCGTGGCCGTGGCTGGGATGCATTCGGAGAAGTTCAGGATGGTCGCGGCCGGTCAGTACGCCCGGTATCGGATCGGTATAACTCACTGAGATCGGGTCGCGGGGGTCGAGCCCCACAACGCGATGGTTCTCCACGTACACGCAGGGAACACGATCGCCAGTGGCTGGCATAATGAACGCGTAGTCAAAACCGATCTCCAGCGGGCCCGGCTGGATGGTTCCATTCCAATCCAGGTTGCCCGCTCCTAACCCCAAATGCCATTTGCCGACAACAGCGGTTTGGTAGCCACGCTCCTTGAGCAACGAGGCTAGCGTGACGGTGCCCGGTAAGATCAGTGCGGGAGCATCGCCGGGCAGCACCCGTGCTCTGGGGTTCCGGAAGGAGTGTTGGCCGGTTAGAAGCGCGTAGCGTGATGGTGTGCAGGTGGCCGCGTCCGAATGTGCGTCGGTGAAGCGCAAGCCTTCGCGCGCTAGCCGATCAATGTGGGGTGTGCGCACGCGTGTGGCACCGTAGCAGCCCAGATCGCCGTAACCCACATCATCGCCGTAGATGATAACAATGTTGGGCAATTGAGCGGGTGCACCTTTCATCGGGATCGCTGCGCACAACACAACCACTGCACCCAGAACCCGGAGGTGGATAGTCATAGCTCTTACTCCCCATGAAGCCAAAATGCGCTCCCGCGGAGATTTTACCAGTGGCAGTGGCCAGGAGGTCTGCAAGTCGTGACCTCCAGCGGCGTCGGGACCAAGATAGGTGGCTCAAGACTCAGGCGGGTCGGACGCTGCAACGGGACTGCTAGGTTGCGGTAACTGGGTAGCCGCTCCGATGCCCGCTTGCTTGGATTCCATCAAGCACCGGTAGCGAGCAACCAACTTCGCGATCAGTGGCCCGCTGTCGTGGCACTGTTCTACATACGCCCTAGCCCGGCGGGCCATCAGGGTAGCTTCTTCCGGTCGTTTCAATAACCCAATCGTTTTTCGGGCGAATTCTGCTGGGGTATCCGCCAGGGCACAGAGTTCACCATCCCGCGTCGGTATCCCCTCAACTCCTAGCGACGTGGAAACGACCGGGATCCCGCACGCGAAAGCTTCAAGCACTTTGACGCGAATACCAGATCCACTTACGATCGGGCAGATGAATAAGCCACAGCGGTGCAGATACGCGCGTATATCCGGAACGACACCGCGAAACTCGACCGCCTTCCAGTCCAGGTGGGCCCACTCCGCTGGCGGTGCAGTGGCTCCCACCACGATGAGCCGGACTCCAGAGTGACGTTCGCGGATGCTGGGAAAAACGTGCTCAATGAACCAAACCAGCCCCTGAATGTTGGGCGCATGGCGGTAACTGCCCACGAAGAGCAGCGTGTTACGGTCTCGGTCCGACTCTACATATGCATAAGACGGGACAGCGATGCCCGCGCGGGACTGTGCATCCAAGCGAGGTCCCAGTTTCGGACAGAACTCGCATAGAAGCTGCGCGTTGGAGCTACTGCAAACCTGGATCAGGTCAAAACGGGGGAGCATCCTTAACTCGTAGCGGAGTGCCCGCATGTATTCGAGCGCCCCTCGCAGCTTTGCTCCGAGCCCCAGTAAGTAAGGGAGCTGGCGGGCCACAGACTGGAAGTAGATGTCGTGTTCAAACAGCGCGGTGACCACTCGATCGAACCGGCCAGCGTACTGCGCGAGCTGCAAATATTCGAGCTGTAGGACATCAATCCGCTCGAGGAATAACGTGCGCTGGATCAGCCAGTCTAACTGTTCGTCGGCAAACTCCCGAACGGCACGAGGCAAGAGCGATGCTGGAGCACTTTGGGTCAAAGGCTGACGAACCCAGTACTGCACGGTGCGCGCGATTGCTTCGAGGGGCTTGTGAGCAGCAGCTTGTTCTGGGGATTCCAGACCTACGATGACATGCAGGTCCGTCTGCTTAGCTAACTGGTGGCAGGCCTCACTCATGAACACGGCACCGCCATGGGTGGGCGGGTAAATCGGGTAAGGGGACACGAATAGCACCCTGAGCCGGGTTGAGGAACGAGCCGGTTTGCCGAACCGGTCCCAATAGTAGCCTGGACGCGTGCGGTGTATTGCCTCGGCGTCCGAGACCGTGCTCAGACTCAAGGCGCGCCAGCGAGAGCTCAATGCTTGAGGCAGCTGCCGCGCAGCTAATAGCAGCGCCGAAAAATCCGGCCGTTGCACGGTCGGGCCCGTGAGTGCGGAGACGAAGACAGCGCAAGGAATGGTCAGCAGGTGTTGAACAAGCAGTGGCCAGTCGTGAAGGTTCTTCCAGGCGAACAAAAGCAGATTCTTACGTAGGATCGTTTGGATTCGGCGCTCATCAAAAACGCGGCCGATGGTGCCGCGGTGCTCATGGTACACCCGACTGCGCGGCTCGTACAACACTTTCCAGCCACGTTTCCACGCCTGGTAGCCTAGATCGGTGTCCTCAAGGTAGAAAGGGTGGAACAGCGGATCGAACCCGCCAAGTTCGAGGAACTTCGAGCGGTCGATGGCGCAAGATCCCCCACCGGGGTAGGCGCAGGGAAACAGCCGGTTGACCGTCTCATCGACGCGGTGCCGGACCAATAAGTGACCGTGGCTCCATCGGAACTCTGTCAGACCAGTTTCTTCGCGGCGCCGTGTGGGATCGCTGAAGAAGATCTGGCAGGACACCGCAAACACTGAAGGGTCGTCGAATCCGGCCAAGAGCGGCTCCAGGAAATCGGGTTCGACTCGCATGTCCGAGTTGAGCAACACGACGATATCGTTGCGTGCTGCTCGAACGCCGACGTTACAGCCGCCGCCAAAACCCAGGTTGGTTCGCAACCGGACGACGCGAACTTCGGGCGCGTGGGCTTCGATCCAGTCGGCGCTCCCGTCGGTGGAAACGTTGTCCACGACGATGACTTCGATTCCAGTGCAACTTCGT
>JAUQPO010000386.1 GCA_030550335.1 Acidobacteriota bacterium | reverse complement strand
CAGCCGCCGCGGCTTGAACACGGGCAAGTGCGGGGTTCGCTATCGAGGCCATTTCGGCGCGCATGTTTCACTCACCCCACCGTGGAGACTCGCGATCCAAGGATTCTTGAGCTTCAGGCTGTCCACAGGGCCTGGTCGTGGGGTGAAACTTCATGCTGATTTCGCCGGCATGGTCCTCACTGGCGGGCGCGACAGCATTCGAGTCTGTCTCGACAGTTAGCAGGGAGCTTTTACAGCCAGGAATCGAGCATGGCACCGGACCTTGCGAGTAGATGAGCGCGCGGCAATGACCGAGCGCCATCTTGTTGGGAGTCGAGGGCCTCAGGCGATGCTCACGCCCGGAGCAGACGGGGCTCTTCGCTTGAACGTGCAGAGCGGCAAAGGCTGGACAGCCAGAAGGAGCGCGAGTCGACGCGGTATTTGAGCGCGTCAGGTGGGGAACCCAGTGGCTATGCTCTTCGGCCGGGGGCCTGCTTTCGGACGGGAACAGACTTCTACCGCATGTGGCTCCCGTGGACCGGCGGCCCTGAGCTCTTTCGACCGCTGCGGTCAATCCTTGCGCCTGGAAGGCGATGAGCCAGAGCCCTCGTGTGCTGGTACCGACTTTCGACTAGCCGAGACCCGATCTGACCGGAGCGATGGTTCGGGCGAGGGAGCTCAATGGAGCAGCAGGACCAGAGCACCCGCAACTATCCACTATCTCTTCTGGTGCTTTTCCATAAGCAGACGCCGCACTAAATCCCGCAAGGCTTCCGGCTGCAACGCTTCGGCCTGGTCTGGATCGTAGTGGGCCCGTATGATTCCTTGCTGGTCAATGACGTAAAGGTGAGGAAGGTGGATTTGCGGTTGGCGAGGGTTCGGCCGGAGGTAAGAAGCAGCCATCTGCCCGCAATCGAACAGGATGGGCGTAGTGATTTTGAACTGGTCGATGAAGGCTGCCACCGATTGCTGATTGTCCGGCGGATTGACGACGCCCAGCACCTCTACCCCAGCCCCCAGCTCCGATTTGAGCTTTTCTAGCGTTTGACTCAGCTTCTGGCACTTTGGACACCGCGTCTGCATAATCTCGAGCAGCACCACCTTGCCCCGGTAGTCGGCCAGGTCGTGATAGCGGAAGTACAGATCGGGCAAAGCGAACCCCGGAGCACGACGTCCAGCACCGATCGGACCTGTCACATCGGCTGCTTGGGCGAGCAGGACCAGGCCAGCGATAGCAATTCGTCGAAGCGTGCGTCCCAGCATTGCCTTTAAGGTTACCATGCCGTTTCGTTTCGGACCGGATCTCCTAGAGGTTACCGACTCTTCACGGCCCCTTCCCGAAGCTGCAGCGGCTCGCACACAGTGAGCAGGGCCTGAGCGGAACTTTGGGAAGTCAGTCTGTTACCATGTGGGCAATAATGAGACCAGCCCATGTGGGGCTTGATCCGGCAGTTTTTCCGTTGTGTCATTCCGCAAGTCCTGCGCCCCTTACGGGTGCTGTGGAACCAGATCATAGGGTTTGTATTCCTGGTGCTGGCCCTATGGGCGGTGCCCTCGGCTTTGCGCACTTGGCGCCAATTTCAGGAGGGCCAAAGCGGCAGCCTTGGGCGCGTCATGTTGGCGGGCTTATTCATCGCGCTGATGCTCTGGTTCGGGATCAGCTCGTTCCTGCGGGCTCGTAAGATTTCGCGCTCCTAGGTGGCTTCGGGTTAGCGGCTCATCGGGTCAGCAGGTCTTCGACCTCGGGCGGAGTGGCTTGGATGAGCCGGCCGAGCTCTGGCTCCAGGCGCTCGAATTTCTGCTTCATTTCCCAGGCGATGCGCCGGTAGCTGAAATGCCCCTTCGGGCTGGTGCGTAGCCGGCAAATGTAATCAAGTTCGGCGAAGTCCATCTTGAAGAGGGCCCGAATTCGGGTAGCGAAGGGCAGCAGGTAATCCCGGCCGAGCGCAGGTAGCTGTTCGATGGTTGCGTAGGCTTGGTCCAAGGCTTCGTGATATACAGTCGCCAATCCCACCTCGCGGATCCACATGGGGATTTCGTAGCCCCAGGCAGTTGAGTAAGGTTGGCGAAACTGATGGCACCGGCGGTGGCGGTGCAGATCGCGGTAAGCGCCTATGTCCACAGTGAGGTCGATGACGTAGGGTGCACCGCGGAAGGCTCGCAAGAGTTCGTCTCGGGAGCGGCGGTGCCGGGTAGCGAGGTCGAGCACTTCGTTCCTTTGCCTAGAGCTCCACTGGCGCGCCAGGGAGTAGAGCTGGCGGTAGGAGTAGTGAGTGACTGGGTACAAGAGTGTGGCGACGACGTCGGCTACGGGATCCTCAGGCCGGAGCACGTCTACAAGTTCTGGCTGCGGGCGTGGGAGCGGTGGCAGGTTTTGTTGAGCCCATTCCGCCAGATCCTTGGTCGTGGCCTCGAGGTAACTGTCGGTGGAGGTGTGGCGGGCGAGTGTGGGGGCTAGAGGCTCGGCAGGCGCTGCTGCCGCCCACTGGAGATCGGGGGGACGGTTACACGCCGCAGCTATTTCTTCTGCCAGCTCCCGCAGTTCTTGGTAAGGGCTCGCCTTAAGACGACGGATTTGCTTTTCCAGCGTACGGATACTGGTGATCTGACCAACGTTGGTGGGCACGCCCAAAAACAGCAAGTAGCGGGCGACGTCGAAGGCTCGGGCGCGAATGGTGCGCTGGTAAACCGCGGCATCCATGTCCGCAGACTTGGGGTAGCGCTCCCGCAATAGTTCTTGAACTGCCTGGTGGACACGCCGGTAACCCTCGAGAAGCGCCTGCGCGGATTGGGCGTACCGCGCCCGGTCGACGTCCGTGACAAGCTCGGGTGGAACGATGAAGCCCGCCTGGGCGAAATCTTGATACCGCGACGAGCGTGCTTGCCCGTCCCACAAAGGCTCATCCTCGATCTCGACCGCGGCGAGCTCCGAGATTCCTTCAAAACAAAGCACTAGGTGTCCGAGGTCGGCGATGGAAGCATGGCCGTATTGAAAGTAGTAATGTTCCAGAAATTGCTGGGCATCGTG
>JAUQPO010000385.1 GCA_030550335.1 Acidobacteriota bacterium | reverse complement strand
GATGATGACTGCATCGGCTTCTGCATGCCGGCTCCCACGCATGTCAGTGATTCTACCCGGCTAGGCCTCGAGCCTGTCTAGGTTGAGAAAGTTCCCGTCCCGCTGGGCTGCTCGGGCTCGCTACCCAAGGCTCAGCGTAAGAGCGAGCCTCGCACGGCGGCCCGCAGAACACCGTGCGAGGCTCAGAGGTGAATTGGTCTTATCGGCGGCCGGCTAGGTGCTGTGCTGCAAGTACGTCAAAGATGTAGCTGCCTGCCCCGTGGATCACGTACTCCGTTTGATACCAAAGGAACGGGAAAATCTTTAATTCCATGAAGTCGGGTTTGATGAGTGAAGTGCCGGAGATCACACCACCAGGGATGTGAGACCAGTCTGCCCGGTTGAACCCATAGGCGATGAGCGGCGAGAACGCTCCGACACCCGATACGAACGACTGGTTGTTGGCTGGATGGGTCCCCAAGACGAAGCTCACTGTAGCAAACACCGGATCGGGCGGGAAGATTGAACTCAGATGCTTGTGGAAGAAGTAATGATTCAGCGCGGCGGTTTGCAGCGTCCAGCCGTGTCCCCAAACGAAGCCCGAGTGGATGCCGGTGCGGGTCTCCAATTTGTAATCGGGTCGCGTCACCGCTTCGGGGTAGGGGACACCGTATGGACTGGAGGCTTCCAACTTGGCTGCCACCTCGCGCCATTGTCTGGCCAGGCGTTCGATCACCGCGCGAAACCGAGCATCGTCGATCTGGCTCATCGAGCGCACTAGAGTGGCTCCAGGACCTTGCCCGAATCGATACCCATCGATGGACTCCAACACTGGAAGCAGCGACAGTAGGTGGCGACGGTACCGATCTTTTTTCGTCGTCAGGTACAACTCAGCCGTGGCTTCGATCTCTTGGCTGCGGAATCCACTGTCCCGAGGCGCGTAAGCATTGGGAGCGTAGATTGGCGGATGGTTCTGCTCGTATTCCCAGATGGCTTCTGCAGCTTCCAGCGCCTCGCGGGACAGCTCTGGCATGTGCTGGCGGAGCGCGCGAGAAGCCATCGCGAGCGTTTGAGCAGCCATGTATTGCAATCCGGTATTGCGGTTCGTGAATGCCCAACGATCGTCGGGCGTTCCAGATCGGTTGCCCTGCACCTCGTAAGGCTTCAGCTTGGGGTCGTAGACGCGGTTATCGGTGACGTTGACCGGATCGCCCAGATGAGTATAGCCCAAACGGTTGCGCTCGATCACACCGGCGAAGATATGGCCGCCAGCTCGGTAGGTGGCCAACAACCATTCGATCCCATAAGCGATCTGCTGGAGTATGTCAGGCACCCCGTCGGGCACGTGCAAGCGCACCTCCCGGGCTTGCCGGTCCAGAGTCGTCTCGTCAAGCTCTGGACGGAACTCTTCCCAGGCCAGCGCCAACGCCTGGACTGTGCGACAGACACTGCCCGCTGGGATATCATGGTCGCCGGCGTCGTGCCAGCCTCCCCAATTCAGTCCTGGAATGTGCTCGTCGTCAGCGTAGCGGGTTTCCCGCGCGCTTTGTTGATAGCCGTCCAAATGGACCGTGTTGGCGGGTGCTTGCGCAGCATCGTCCAGGTGACAAGCCCCGTGCCAAACTCGCGAACCTTCACGCACTTGGACGTGGCACATTTGTATCGGCAGGAAGTATTGCAGGGTCGGTCGCCAGGCTTGCTCTAGCGCCCGCTCGTCGATTGTGAAGGGACCGGCGCGAACACCTTTGTACTCGATCCAGTACACCCCGGACTGGCGTACATCGGTGAAATCAAAGATCGCATAGCGGTACCGGTGAAACTTCCCCCACGGCTCCGGTCGCCCGTGGCGCACGAGCTCGAACCCGTTGAGCCCGATCCGGTACAGGCGGACTGGTTCCAGTAGCTCATCACGCGGGTCGAGCTCCAGCACGGCCCGCTTGGGTTGCCGTGGGTGGTAGCCCGCTTGCGAGATCCCGATGACCGGTGGCCGCTGCCAGCTAGGAAGAATCGTGGGCTTGATGCGGACTTCCAGCTGCGTTTGCTGCGAGCCCGGACTCAGCGGCGCCTGAATCGAGAACCACGGCGAGGGGCTCTGCTGGCGATTGTCGCGCAGCTCTAAGAAACCGTCTGCACGAGAGATCTCCACACGATATGGGGGAAACTCCGGTGCGAGGATGATTCTCCGGCAGTTCCTCAGCAGCACCGGCTCACCGGTGTATTGCTGCGGGAACACGCCACCGGCAGTATCTCCCTGAAAGGCTCGCGACAAGTAGGCACCTGGATACGCATAGATCCGGAACCCCGCCTCCTGTACACGGCTCCAATCGAGCGGCTGGTCCAGCTTCAGTTGGACGATGATCTGGCTGCCGTCGGAGCGGCAGATCAGGCGGTAGCCGGTCTTCCACTCTTCCAGTGAGCCATAGATTACAGCGGTGTTCGCACTTCGGTCGACCTCGCGCTTCAGTACCCTGCGGGTCGGGACTACCTGGCCGGGCTTGGCGAGGATGTAAAGGTCGCCAGAGTCCAGTAGCCGCTCGTCTTGCTGGATCATCTGAAGCCCACCCTGATAGCCCACCATGTAGTTGTTGTGGAACAGTAGGAATGAGAACCCGGGGGCTGTGAAGTATTCTTTTTCGTCCAGCGTGATCGGCTGGGCTATCGCCCCACTCGTCAGAGCTAGCGCCAGCCACGTTCGATGCCAACGCATGAGCAACCTCCTGTTCAAGCTGAGTCCCCCTACGCGATTCTCCGTTCCGAACTCTGCTGATACCCGTCAAACGTCGAAAATCGAAAGGGCTTGATCGAGCGCCGTCAGCGGATCAATGGTCGGCGAATACTCGTGGGCTACCCAGCCATCGAAGTTCAGCTCGGCGATCGCCCTGGCGATGGCCCGGTAATTGAGCTCTTGGTTGTCGTCCAACTGGTGACGACCTGGGTTGCCCGCAGTGTGGAAGTGGCCTATGTACTGGATGTTGTTGCGAATGGTCCGGATGATATCACCTTCCATGATTTGCATGTGGTAGATGTCGTACAAGAGTTTTACCCGTGGTGAATTCACA
>JAUQPO010000039.1 GCA_030550335.1 Acidobacteriota bacterium | reverse complement strand
CCAGCCCGCACGTACCAGATTTCCGGTGGCTCGGACTCCAATTGTTCCAGCGCCTCTCTCTCAGTCGGGTCTTGGTCTGCTTCACCCCAGGCAGCGACGAGTGCCGAAAAGAGCCGAGATGGGTGCGGTGGCCACTCGACGGCTAGCTTCCGGTCACCGCTGTCGAAGTCTGCCGCACAGACCCGGCCAGTGAGATAGTCCACGCGAATCGCCAACATGACGGCTCCTCACTCGCTCACCGTGAACGTCTTCTTGCGGCTTTCGACGATCAACTTTTCCAGTTCAGGCGAAGGCGTCAGTATTACGGGTTCACGTCGCCATTTCAGCCCGTGCTGCTCGGCTCGATCGGCTGCTTCGCGAACCAGGGCTATGGCTTGCTCGGCTGTCAACGTGAATGGTTCGGTTTCGCCCGGCCGGACAAATTCGAACGGGCTGGATTCTGGGACGAGCAGGCATCGCGACCGCAAGTCGTAGCCGTCCTGGTCCAGCAGGCAAATCGCCGCCAGCCCCAAGGCTGCCAAGGCAGTCCGGGCAACCAAATCTCGCTCCTCGTCGTTGGACCCGTTGACTGGGAAACGGAGTCGCCGCAGCCCTGCGAGTGAAAACACGGTGGTTTGAACCGCTCGGGAGATGGTCACACCCCCATGGTGCAAGCGTCCTTGATCATCGCGCAAAGCAGGCGGAATGTTGCCATGGTTGATTTCCGATGGTTTGACCTTAATTGGGTTTCCTTGCTTGCTCTTGGCAGCTTTCGTCTCGTCGAAGGTCCACTCGCCTTCTGGCGTTCGGTACATGGGCGCGCCGATATTTTCGATGTTTTCGATTTGCAACGGATCGATCCGCCCCGCAGGACGAACACCGTCTACCGCATTGAAGCCGACGATTTCTGAGACGATCAGCCGTGGGAATTTAACGCCAAGTCCACCTTTTGGCCCGGTGGAGTCCCAGAAGCCGAAAATGAGCGAGGTCGGGCAGAGTTCAAAAAGCTCGGTCGCTTGTGTGGGACGCACGCGATCTAGGCAAGCGCCAATCGATGCCCGGAATTTTCGGCCCTGATAGAGCGAGTCGCGGAAAATCGCATCTGCGATTCGGTGTGGCGCTTCCAGGACCGTCACCTGGCCGATTTCCTTCACCCAAGATTCGGCCGACTGGCTGAAATCCACGATCAGCATCGGCAAGGGTAGCTGGCCTTCCCGCCAGGCTCGTAAAAGGGCTAGCTCCATCCGGTTCGCTTGGGATTGAACCGAGTCGAGGAGGACCGTGCGGACAGTCTGGAAACTCCCATCCGGCTGCTGCACCAGCCGATGTTCGACCGCGTACGGTCCGTCTTGGTAAGTGGGTGGGAACACTTTGTCGTGTTCGCCACCGGCTGGCTTGAGGGTGGAGATGCGACGAATTGCTGCAGTTTTCAGAGACTGGATTTCATCTTTTAGGCGCTGGTACGACAATGGCTCGGGTACCATGTTTCCTCCGAAGCAAAGTGAATTTTTGCGTACTGGCACTAAAATACTCGAAAACCAATCTTTGGGCAAAACAGGCCTTTGTTCGCGTGGTGAAAAGCTTGTGGGTCGAAACGTCCTCGCTAAGGTGGGGCTCAACTAGTTCAGTCGTTTGCTCATTCGGAAGGCATCGCCACCGTCGGGGTAGTAGCGCCGGATCAGCCGCCGGTGCTGGAATCCGCGGCGCTCGTAGAAAACGCGGGCCTTTTGATTGGTGGTACGCACCGACAGCCAGAGCTCAGTAACCCCGCCCTCCCGTAGTAGTTGCTCGATGGCATCGATCAGCCTTCGGCCGATCCGGCGGCCCTGCCAGTTCGGGTGGACCGCGATGGAGACCAGCTCAGCGTGGTTGCCTACCCGGCTAGCAAGCGCGTAGCCTACGAGTTGGTTGTCAACCGTCGCTACGAGGAACCATTGAGGCCAGCGTCGGGCGTAGTGAAGAAACGCTTCTGCTGGGTAGGGATCAGTCGGAAAACAAGCTTGCTCGAGGGCTAAGAGTTGGTCCAAATCGTCCAACTTGAACGGGCGGATTTGAAGTTTGGGCTCGGCGGTTTCGTTGAGGGGCTGGAGGGACATGGGCAAGGTTGACGAGGATTGAAGACTCTGTCTGGTGGCTCCGAGGTCTCCTTCATAATGTTAGGGAGCTAGGAGGTTTCCGTGCGCAGCTGGCTGGTCGCAATAGCTCTGAGTTTAACTGGCTTATGTGCACTGGCGGTGGCCCAGGTGTGTGTCGATGGTCGTTCTGAAGCGCAACTCCTGCGGAAGCCGTATCGCAGCCACGTGACAGGCGAGGAGCGAGAGTACTTCCTTTACCTCCCCAAGGGCTACGAGAGCGAGCAGGGGCGCCTGTGGCCAGTGATCCTGTTCCTACATGGTGGGGGAGAGCGCGGTGATGGCAAGAAGGATTTGGATGCCTTGCTTAAGCACGGTCCGCTGAAAGAGGCATGGGTCAAACGCCGGGACTTGCCTTTCATCATCATTTCGCCTCAAATGCCGCCGTTGTCCCCGGAGTTGAAAGAGAAGCTTGCCCGCCGGCCCGCGCCTCAGGCGCCGGGGCGAATGCCGATGGACCGGCGTGTGACGGGTGAACCGCCGCGGTGGAGCGAGGAAGGGCCGCCGCAAGGCTGGTGGGTTTATGAAAAGGATGTGCTGGGGATTCTCGACGGCGTCTTGGGGGAGTATCGAGCCGACCCTGACCGAGTTTACTTGACGGGCTTAAGCTACGGTGGATTTGGCACTTGGTATTTCGCTGGGGCTCATCCCGAACGTTGGGCGGCAGTAGCGCCTATCTGCGGGGCGGCCAATCCTAAACTCATTGCTCGGATCGCGGAGGCCCGCTTGCCCATCTGGATCTTCCAAGGGGGGCGCGATCCGATCGTGCTCGCCGAGTGGGTGCTTCAGAGTGCACGGGCTTTGGAAGAGGCAGGTCACCCTGAGGTGCGGTTTACGGTCCACGAGGATATGGGCCACAACGTATGGGAAAGAGTGTACGAAGGCTGGGATCTCTACCAGTGGTTCTTGCAGCACCGCCGCAAGGCGGCGCGATGACGATCCTGCTTGACAGCTGTCTAACCCCCTTCCTATCATGAAGTTTCGTAACAGACCCGGCTAGAGCAGCGCCTCGCGCGGGAGGGCAGAGTGATCAAAGCAGACATCATCAACGAAGTCGTCAACCGGACGGGCATTACCAAGACCAAGGCGGAGATGGCAGTGGAAACGGTGTTCGAGTGCATGAAGCGGGCATTGAGCAAGGGGGAACGCATTGAGCTGCGTGGGTTTGGAATTTTCAATGTACGCCCCCGCAAGACGGGCATTGGTCGAAACCCCCGAACCGGTGCCGAGGTGGCCATCCCTCCCGGTAAGGCAGTGCGATTCAAACCCGGCAAGGAGCTGCAGTCACTGTAGCGAGTGCGGGTTCGAGCACGGGTTCTGGCAACGCCCTCGTGACTGGAACAGGCCTGAGCGAATGGGAGTGGCCCCAACAGGGCGAAAACGGTCGTGTCCGGATAATCCCGGTCATTAGAATCAGCCGCTCAAGGCCGCGATGGTGCCTGCCGGCCACGCTCTTTCTGGCCACCTTCTTCACCACCACTTGGGTCGGCGCGCGCATGGCCCATAACTTTTCTCGGGGCTTACCTGCCTTTACCGTCCGGGACTTCGCCGTCATGGTTGAAATTTTGCAGCACCCGTCGCGGTTGCTGGATGGGTTGCCCTTTTCACTCACCTTGCTAGCGATTTTGCTGGCTCACGAGCTAGGCCATTTGCTCGCCTGCCGGTACTACGGGGTGGATGCGACCCCACCGTATTTCTTGCCAGCGCCTACTCTCATCGGAACCTTTGGTGCCTTCATTCGGATCAAGTCACCGATTCCCAGCCGGAGGGCGCTCTTTGACATCGGCATCGCCGGCCCGCTGGCAGGGTTCGCTTTGCTGTTGCCGGCTATGGCGGTAGGCTTGGCTTATTCCAAGGTCGTCCCAGGCATTGCTGAAAGTGGGGAACTGGTGTTCGGGACACCTTTGGTGCAACGGATTTTGGAGCGGGTGATTTTCCCAGACGTCGACCCTGTCGACATTTATGTGCACCCAGTGGCGCGTGCCGCCTGGGTTGGGGCTTTCGCGACCGCTCTGAACCTTCTACCGATCGGGCAACTGGATGGGGGTCACATCCTCTACGCGTTAGCGGGGCGATATCATTACGCCCTGTCCCGCCTGTTCGTGCTGAGCCTGGTGCCCATTGGGCTGGTGTACTCTTATAGCTGGCTGGTTTGGGCGTTAATCCTGTTGTTGCTGGGCACCCGACATCCACCGGTCCACGATCCGGTCAGGTTAGATCCCAAGCGTAAGCTCCTGGCCATTTTGGGCTTTCTGATCCTCGTTCTTTCGTTTACGGCCACACCCGTGCGGCTCAACGATGGGTTCTGAGATGAAAATCTCGGCCACCATCATCACCTTCAACGAGCAGGCCAACATCGCCCGGGCGATTGAGAGCCTCCGTTGCTGCGACGAAATTGTGGTCGTCGATAGTGGATCCGTCGATGCCACCGTCGAGATAGCACGGCGGCTCGGTGCAAGGGTGATCGAGCATCCGTGGGAAGGCTTCGCGGTTCAGAAAAACATCGCCGCCGAAGCTGCTCGTTACGACTGGATCCTTTCAATCGACGCGGACGAGTCCTTGAGTGAAGCTTTAGAGGCCGAGCTTTGGCAGCTGAAAAAGCGGGGTCCCGAATATGACGCCTATACGGTGCCGCGCTTAGCACGGTACCTGGGTCGCTGGATCTTTCATTCCGGCTGGTATCCAGACCGGAAGATTCGTCTCTATGATCGCCGTAAAGGTCGCTGGGTGGGCAACTACGTACACGAGAGCGTGGTGGTCAACGGCACTGTGGGGCACTTGAAATCGAACTTGCTGCACTATACGTGCGATTCACTGACCCAGCACTTGGAAACGATGAACCGGTACACGACCCTGGCTGCTGAGCAATTGGTGGCCCAAGGTGTGCGGGTTGGTTGGCGACACCTGCTGCTCGATCCGCCCTGGACGTTCTTCCGGACGTACTTTCTGAAACTGGGGTTTTTGGATGGCTTGGAGGGCTTGGCCATAGCCTACATGGCGGCTTTGTACAACTTCCTCAAGTACGCTAAGGCTCGGTTCATGGCTCCGCGCCAGTAAGGCTCCATGCGTGTCGCCCATATCGATACCGGTCGGGAGATGCGCGGGGGGCAGTGGCAAGTGCTCTATCTGGTCAGGGGACTTGCTTCTGCAGGGGTCGAATCGGTGGTACTCGCTCCCCCGGAGTCCCCTCTTTACTGCAGACTTCGCGAGGAAGGTTGGCCTGCAGAGCCACTGGAGCTGCCCCGGCTGTTGAAGTTGCGGCGGGGCGTCGACATCGTCCATGCACACACTGGACGAGCCCATGCACTGGCGAGTTTGCTGCTCGAACCCTCTCGCCTAATCGTGTCTCGTCGTGTAGCCTTCGCGATAGGGCGGGGCCCGATTTCCCGCTGGAAGTACCGGCGGGCGGCACGATTTTTGGCCGTGTCGCGATTCGTGGCCAACCAGCTAGTCCGATACGGCGTACCGGCAGACCGTGTACGGGTGGTCTATGACGGCGTTCCCTTGTTACCCGCGAGCCTGCATACAGGGCCCATCATCGCGTTGGCGAGCGACGACCCGCGCAAGCCGAGCGGGCTGGTACGCCAAGCCAGTAGCATGGCTGGCGTGCCCATCCAGTTGACAGAGAACCTCGAATCCGCACTTGCCGATGCTCGGGCTCTGGTTTATCTCACTCGGCAGGAGGGTTTGGGGTCAGCTGTACTGCTAGCTATGGGAGCTGGCGTGCCTGTGGTGGCGAGTCGTGTGGGCGGACTTCCGGAAATCGTGGTGGAGGGCGAAACCGGTTGGTTAGTGGATAACGATCCTAAGGAGGTATCGGCCGCATTGCGTGCCCTGGTGAGTGACCCCTACCGGGCTCGTCTGATGGGGGATCGAGCTCGTCAGTATGTCGCCAGTCGCTTCCAGCTTGAACACATGGTCCAGGCCACCCTCAAGGCCTACGAGGAGATTTGCGGGTGCTAGAGCTGTGCTGCTTTATCCTCGGGTTACTCGTCGGGAGCTTTCTAAACGTGTGCATTTACCGGTGGCCGCTGGGCCTTTCAGTGGTCCGGCCTCGCTCTTTTTGTCCAGCTTGTAAGACCCCAATCGCCTGGTATGACAACATCCCGGTGCTCAGTTTCTTGGTACTGAAGGGGCGGTGCCGCTCGTGTGCCCACCCGATCAGTTGGTGGTATCCCACGGTGGAACTGGCTACTGGCCTGGCGTTCGCCGCAGCGGTGCACCTGGAGAAAGAGCCATACGGGGCGGTTCGCCTGGCGGTAGTCAGTGCTCTACTGATCGGGCTGGCCGTCTCGGACTTGCGCTCGCGTATTTTACCGGATGAGTTCACACTGGGTGGCCTAGCGATTGGGCTCCTTTGGGCCTGGCTGGTCCCAGGGCCGCCCAGCCTGCTCGCGCTGGTGTTGCCTTTTTCAGACGTCCGCTGGGCATCGCTCGCAGAGGCTGCAATCAGCGCTGTGGCACTTGCGGGCCTGCTATGGATGGTCGGCCGGCTTTACTTGTGGATTCGTGGTCGAGAAGGATTGGGATTGGGAGATGTGAAGCTGGCAGCCATGCTCGGGGCGTGGTTTGGATTTCAGCCGGCGCTGTTGATCCTGACCATCGGCTCAGTGATGGGGTCAGTCCTCGGCTTGGGCTACATTTACCTGGCTCGAAAGGACCCGCGCTCCTATTGGCTGCCCTACGGTACGTTTCTTGCCGTGGCTGGGGTCGGCTGGGCTTTCTGGAGAGCTGCTGGTTATTGACTAACCGCCAAGACCACAGACGCAGGACCTCCATCGCAGAGTGCGCGGCTAGGGTCCTGGACCGGTCGCGGGACCAGCGGCAGAAACACCTCGGGGTAGGTGAGCGTATCCAGTTGCACGGGGACCTCCATGGGTCACGGAATGGGTTGGTTGCGGAATCGAGATTCCGTACGACATGCTAACGCTGAGGGCCACGGGTGGAGCCAGTTTTTGGGGTCGGTAGGCGCGAATGTGCTTGATCGCTAAGCACAAATACGCGCACTAGGGCTGGTGACTGGCATTTCTGGCTCGTACCAACCTTGGGCTGGAGTGCAGCGGCCTCTGGCAGGCGTTCGGGGATTCGGCGTCTAGCAGCACCTGCTGGGGTATCCGGACCCCCCATTGCCGCACCGAGGGTTGTAATGGAGCCCGCGCTCCTCGTCGAAGGGTGTGATTCGCACGCCCGGCCGCGGCTCAGGGCGGTTACCGCTTCCACCTCGGTTCGACTCCGCACCAGTCAATGCGCGAACATCGCGGTTGTAGATCCTGCTCTAGAGCTTGAGGCTGATGGGTTTCTTGGGGCCATTCCACCCCGGAAGTTGTTAGGGCCTCCCGGACTCAGTCGCCCGGCAAGATCAGCCGCTCCAGGTCGCGGATGCGCAAACCGGCATGAGTGATGAGCGCACTGTGAAAGTCAGCTCGGCTGCGATGGGTGGAACTCCGATAGCGCTCCCAGAGTTGCAGAATCAGGGCCCGGCCCAAGCCAGGCAGCATGACTTGCGGTTGTCTGGCTATGAGTACCGCCTGCGATCGTGCCGTGTCAGCTTCGAGCTCTACGCTTGTGTGCAACCATTCCACCAGTTGCTGGAGCGTCCAATGGCCACGGTGAAATTTCAAGGCTCCGAACCACATGGCGTCGGCGAGCATCAGATGTAGGGCTGCAGCCCTGGCGACCTCGGGTTCGGTCGCCCAGTAGTTCTCTCCAACCAGGAGTTCCACGACATAGAGAGGCCAACCAGCTTTCATCACAGGGCACGCCATGACCTTTGGAATCATGCGGCGCTGGCGTGTCAGTTGCCGCTCCCAATACCACGATCCCGGATAGAGGTCTCGGACCAGCTGCAACCGCACGCCGGCAAGCGTGCCCGCCCAAGGCGCGGTGTCGTGAAACTCCGTTGGGGTCAACCACACTGGTGGCTCTTCGTGGGGAGCGAGAGGGCCCGGCAAGAGGCAGAAAACGGGGCGGCCGTCGATTACCAGGGTGGTCCTAGTGAGCCGCCAGGCCGGAACTGGCGGCTCAGCGTCGGGGAACAGCCGTTGCACCAGGCCAGAAGCGGATACCTGGCCGAGTGCACGCCTCGCTTCAGCCATCCGCTCAGCCGGAGAAAGGGATGCCGTGGGTTTGGGAGATTGCCCTGTGGGTTTCAGCTCACTCGGCCGGCCGGCAGCTACGCCCTTGGAATAACGGCGAGCACTAGCCTGAAAGCTCGCAGCCGCTAATTTCTCCAATTCCTCGAGCGGCATTTCGACGCCAAGTTCTTGTCGAAGCCACGGCTCGAACCTGGGCCCCAGGGCGTTCGCACGGCTAGGCTCCAAGGCTCGCTGGTTAAGCCAGTCGATCGCCAGTTCCAGCTCCTTCCCAGCTTGGCTGGCCGCTGCGCGGTACTCTTCGATCAACGCTACGTCCACTCCCGCCGCCTCACGAGCCCAATCGGCCAGTTCTCCCTGGAGCGCTGCATGGAGCTTTCGTGCTAATTGGAGCGCGCGTTCCTGGCCTTCGGGAGTGACGGAACCCACGTTTCCACGCATGGCGGCTAGCAGGCCCGGTAATTCGTTCAGCAGTCCCACGACGGCACCCAGGCGCTGGGCCGGAGTGGCATATGCAGCTTCCTTCAAGCGAGCCAGCTCACCAATGGCGAGCTCGAAGTAAGCCTCGGGGTGGGTACGCCAGATCCCATGTTCGCTCACCCGCTGGATCTCCGCTCGAATCCAAGCTTCGGCCTGCCGCACACAAGCCGAGTCCAGCGCCGTGAGCTTGAGTTGCTCAAGCCGCTGCAGGCGTCCCAGGAAGGAGTTCAAGTCCGAGACGCGGTTGCCGATTTCGAGCGGCGAGAGATCATCCAACCGGCCGTCGTAACGGTGCAGACCACAACTCGCTCCCAGCGTGGGCCTGTGTTCGAACAGAACAGGGAAGAAGTCCTCTTCGAACAGTCCCAGTGGGTCCGAGGCAGCGCTCCGCCTGCATCCGGGAGCGATAACGGCAAGTACCAGTGCACCCAATAGGCAAACCTGCGCTCGTCGTTTCCCACCGGCACTTTCCCGCATCTGCTCTCAGCCTTCAGCGCGCGCCGGTTCTTTTGAGAGTCACCTTTGCCTGGTCGGAATCGACCACCACCCAATCGCCGCTGCGGATCGTGTGGAAGATCGCAGGGTCCTTGACAACCATCAAAGGGATGCGGTTGACTATGCATCCAAGGGCTGCCAGCGAATCGATCTCCTGGTTGACCAGCGCCAGAGGAGCAGTGCCCTGCAAACTGCAGAGCCTAAGGACCATAGGTGTCGCCGAGGAGCCTTTCGTAGAACGAATGATCAGAATCCGGCCAGCGATCGACTGACCCTCGAGCGGGTGTCCCACGGCAATCACCCGACCTGAGACCGGCTCCACTTCCCCCCAGAAGGATAAGGTGGCATCCGCCACCAGGGCCTCTCCCTCAACCCGGCCTCGAACGATGCTTGTGCCAGGGAATTCAGTCATCATACTCGTCTCCGCACCACCGGCCGGCAATCGCGGCGCGAATGCAATTGTCTGTGGAGGCCACGATTACTTCGGCCCCGGTCATACCGCGTGCGTAATGGGCTTGCTTGAACCCGTGAGTTACAATCCGGCGCGCTGGGATACGGATGTTGGTCGGGCAGGTGTCGCATAGAAGGCGTCCACCAGCCCTCTCGATGATTTGCGTGTACCCCATGAAATCCGCATTGGCTTTCGTGGCCCGGGCGACATTGACCCAGAGTCGTACATGACTTGCTATACGCTTGCCCTGGAGCTTAAAAGCGATTTCTCCCACCTCACGAATCGAAGCGTGCGGGCAACCCAGGATGACGCTGTCGATTTCATCGCCGGTGTGGTTTCGCAAGGCCTGGTAGGTTTGCCGGAGTTGTTCGGCCCCGAAAACGACATGGGGCTGGCGCGGAGCTTGCCCGCCGAAAGCCGCTTCCAAGGTTGGAGCTTCCGGGGTAATCCCCACCAGGTGACACATGCTCACGCCGCCGGACGTGGCGAGCGCCGCACACAGTTGTTTCGCTTCATCCTGGTTAGGCCGGCGTACTCCCGTGAACACAGGAATACCCAATCCGGCGATCTTGCCTGCAAAGTAGCCTAATGCTCCCCAGTCGGTCGAGTGCTTGAGCTCGGTCGTCACGTGGACGAGCAACGTGCCTCGCCGATGTTCATCCAGCAACACGCCGAATTCCGGCACCCAACCTACGAGGGCCGCTGCTAAGGCACTCTCGTTGCCATGACGTGTGGTTCGCGCTCCGAGGATTGAGTTAGCGTAGACGACGGCGGAGGACTCCGTCCAGGCACAGATCTCGCCCTTCAGCGGAACGTTGCCCACCAAATACGGAGCACAGGTGAAAGTAGGGATGAAGCCTGCCGCACTGGCCAGGTCGGCCAATTCTCGTTGCAAGCGAACCTGCTCGGGGTCATTTTGCGGCACGTCCAGCTCATCGAGTGTTACGAACGCCGTATGCACCGTGGCGTAGCATTGTGGAGCTACGCTATGGCGACAAAACTCGCGTAGCTCTTCGACATATTGCTGGACCGCCTCTGGGCGAGCGCCACGCATGAGTTGGTTGGGGACGGGCAGCAGCACATGGGCATTGTCGAGAGGAACCATGCGCCGGGCACCCATGGCCTCCCCCCAGTCGACCAGCCAGCGCATGCAGCGGCGGAGAAACTCGCCTCGCGCTCCTTCCAGGACAGACAGCTGTTCTGCGGTCAGCTCCACGGAATGCTCGTTTAATCCCTTTATTGTAGCTATACAGACTGCCGGCCTAGCCATCGCACGGATCTTTGGGCTGCGTATCCTGCTCAGCACGCTTTCTGGACACTGGCTGCCGCGACTGAGCGGCCCATCGATAGCGAGGGATCTGGCAGAGATACCGCTGTGGTCACTCCCCAAGTGGAGCGACCCGTGCCGAGCAAAGCTACCATAGCTGGTTGCAGCCAACCGGGCTGAACCGGCGACCCAACCCCTACTCCAGCGCCACCGCGCCGGAGTGAGCGTCTCCGGTGCGAAACAGTTGTTCGTAGAGCGAACGCGAACGGGGCTCTACGGCTTGTCACTGTGCCTGGTCCCGCGTATGATCGAACGGAAGGGAGGTGGGCATGTGGCTAAGACTGTCGGTGTGTCGGCTGTCGTGGGTGGCTAGCACAGTAGTGGTGCTCGTGCTGGGGACTGTTTTCGCTGCAGAACCAGGAGACTGGCGCGATCAAGGAGTAGTGCACGTAGCCAAGTCTCCTCACGCGAGACTCCGCTCTGTCCCAGTACGGGCGGTCAAGCTGGGCGATGGCCTGTGGAAGGAGCGCCAACGGGTCACGGCTGACCGCAGTATTCCCACCATGTTGGACCTGCTGGAAGCCAATGGCGTGATCGACAACTTCCGGCGCTTGACCAAAGGCAAGAAAGTTCCACGCACAGGCCCGCTGTTTACAGACTCGGACATTTACAAGTGGATCGAGGCAGCTGCCTTCGTTTTGCAAGCCGAAGACCGTCCCGAACTGCGGGCCAAAGTGGAAGAAATGATCGACGAGATTGTGGCGGCCCAGGAGCCCAGCGGCTACTTGAACACGTACTACGTGGAGGAGCGGCGGAACCTGCGTTTCCAGGAGATTGATCGCAGTCACGAAACATATTGCCTGGGGCACCTACTGCAAGGGGCCATCGCGTATTATCGAGCCACGGGCTCGCGTCGGCTCCTGGATGCGGGCAAGCGCTTCGTGCACTATTTGCTGGAAATCGGTGGTCCTGGTAAGCAGCCCATTGCGTCGGATCATCCGGAAATCGAAATGGCTTTGGTCGAACTGTATCGCACCGAGGGTGATCCCAGGTACTTGGAATTGGCCGGCTATTTCCTGCGCGGTGATGAACGGTTGAAGTATGACCGCGGCCGGATCGTGTACTTATTTTTTGGAATCCCCTTCACCCAGCGCACTCGGTTGGAGGGGCATGCAGTTCGAGCAATGTATGCCTGCTCCGGAGCGACAGATTACTACCTGGAAACGGGTGACAAGGCGTATTGGGACACGCTCGAGCGGCTTTGGGAGGATTTGACCCGCCGGAAGATGTACATCACTGGCGGTGTAGGTTCTCGTGCGTCGGGTGAGGCGTTCGGGGAGGCTTACGAACTGCCTAACCTGCTTGCTTACACGGAGAGCTGTGCCGCCATTGGCAACTTTTTCTGGAACTGGCGTATGCTCCTAGCCACCGGCGACGCTCGCTTTGCAGATGTCATGGAGCGGGCGCTTTATAACGGGGTGAACTCCGGAATGTCCATCGACGGCACCCTGTACTGTTATCGCAACCCTTTGGAGCTGACCGGGGATCCCAACGAGCGAATTCGGAACCCGTGGTACCGTACGACTTGTTGTCCACCGAACCTGGAGCGGGTGTTCGCGTCGCTGCCGGGCTACATGTACACGACTAGTCGGGAAGGGCTGTGGGTTCACCTCTATCACTCCAGCCAGTTAGATTGGCGCCTCGAAGATGGGACACCGATCCAGGTAGAGCAACAAACGCGATATCCATGGGAGGGAAACGTCAAAATCACGGTTCGGCCGGCCAAGCCTGCGGAGTTCACCTTGTTCGTGCGGATTCCGGGCTGGTGCGAAAGGGCACGTCTGAGCGTCAACGGCAAACCCATCGACCGTCAGCCAGTCCCGGGACGATACGAAGCCTTGAAACGTCGATGGCAGGCAGGTGATGTGGTGGAACTGGACATGCTCATGGAGCCACAACTGATCGTCGCCAACCCTCGCGTGGGCGACGACCGGCAGAAAGTAGCGGTGCAGCGTGGCCCGCTGGTCTACGCGATCGAGGGAATCGACCATCCAGACGTGCCATCCATTTTTGACGTGGAGCTGGTCCCGTCGCGCCCCTTTGTGGCGGAATGGCGTGGGGACTTGCTCGGTGGAGTCATGGTGGTCCGCCACCAGGGACGTGTGCCCACACGCCCCAGCACGGAGTTGCCGCTCTACAGCCGCCTGAGCGATTCGCTAGGCGTGGTTTCTTACCGAGACGTGTCCCTCACGTTGATCCCCTACTACACATTTGCGAACCGGGGCCCGTCCGCCATGGCTGTTTGGATCCCGCTGGCGATGGAGTGCAAGCTGCCCGCGCAGTGACCGTACTGGCAGCGATGGAGGCCCAGTCGCGTGAAGGCATCGATTCCATAGGATGGTAAAGTTCCTGTACCAGAGGTGCGATCATGTGGCGAGCTCACTCGGTGGTTGCGTTGTTGGCAACGCTTCACCTGATGGCGGTTTCCTGCGCCCGCGAGACTGCCATTCCGAAACCGGAACATCCCCGTCCCGATTTCCAGCGGGACGACTGGCTGAATCTGAACGGCACCTGGGATTTCCGCTTTGATCCCCTGGATCGCGGTTTGCGTGAGGAGTGGTACCGGCAACGTGCGGTGTTTGATCGCAAGATCGTTGTCCCGTTCTGCTGGGAGAGCAAGCTCTCGGGTATAGGCGAACTCAGCCCCCAGCAGATCGGCTGGTATCGTAGAGAGATCCGCATCCCGCGCGCCTGGCAGGGAAAGCGCGTGTGGCTGCGATTTGGCGCAGTGGACTGGGAGGCTCGTGTCTGGGTCAACGGACGGTATGTAGGTCAGCACGAAGGGGGCTACACGCCTTTTGAGTTCGACATCACGGAATTGGCTCCACCGGGCTCAAAAGCTGAACTGGTGGTGCGTGCCTACGACCCGACCGACCGTGAGTTGCCCACGGGCAAGCAGATTGCCTCCTGGTATACCTTCACCAGCGGAATCTGGCAGACGGTATGGCTGGAAGCCCGACCTGAGACTTATCTGGACCAGCTAGTTTTGGTTCCCCAAAACCGTGGAGGTCAGTGGTCGCTCCGATTCGAAGCCACCGTGCGGGGGCCAGACGGAAGAGCCAGGGTGCAGGTCTCCTCGCCAGATCCTTCCGTGGCGAAAGCGGACGGGGTGATCGAGCTCCGCAACGGCGAGGGACGTTACAGCACCGAGCTTGCCGTGAGTTCGCCGAAACTCTGGACTCCCGAAACGCCACACCTCTACGACCTGGAAATTCGCGTGACTGGAGCCAATGGACAGACGGACCGGGTTCGTAGCTATTTCGGTTTGCGGACTATCGAGCGCGCCCGGTGGGAGGGGCGGCCTTATGAGTCGATTCTGCTCAACGGCAAACCGGTTTACCTGCGGGGGGCGCTGGATCAGTCGTTCAACCCGGAGGGAATCTACACGGCTCCAAGCGATGAATTCATGCGGCGGGACATCGAGCTAGCGAAGTCCATGGGGCTCAATATGCTGCGGATCCACATCAAGGCGGAGGAGCCTCGCCGCTTGTACTGGGCGGACAAGCTGGGCATCTTGATCATGCAAGACATGCCCAATACCTGGGAGTTCAGCGAGCGCGCCCAGAGGGCTTGGGAACAAACCATGCGAGCGATCATTGCCCGGGATCGGAATCACCCCGCTATCTTCGCTTGGGTATTGTTCAACGAGACATGGGGCCTCGGTGACTACTACCGCGGATTCCAGGATTATAGGGAACGGGCCGAGGTTCAGGATTGGGTCCGGAGGCTCTGGCATGAAGTCAAGCAGATGGATCCCTCACGGTTGGTTGAAGATAACTCGCCCAATAAGATGGACCATTTGGTCACCGACATCAACAGCTGGCACTTTTACATCGACGATTACGACCGTGCACGCAAGCATATCGAGGAGGTGGTGCGTAGCACTCAGCCGGGGTCGACCTTCAACTTCATCGGTGGAGCGCGCCAAGAAACTCAGCCCCTGATGAACTCCGAGTTCGGGGCAGTCAGTGCCGCCGGAGGCGACCGGGACATTTCCTGGGGTTTACGCTACTTGACGAGTTTGCTCCGCAGGCACGAAAAAATCCAGGGCTTCATCTACACCGAACTCACAGATGTGGAGTTCGAACACAACGGCCTATTCAACTATGACCGCTCACCGAAGGAATTCGGTTACGAGGAATTCGTGCCCAAGATGACTCCGGCAGATTTGCTGGGAGCAGATTATGTGGGCTTCGACTGTCCGCCGGCGTTGGTGGTCAAGCCGGGCGACGTCATTGAAATCCCAGTGTTCGTGAGCCACTTTTCCGAGCGCGGTGGGCGGCCGATTTTGCGAACGTGGCTGGCAGGGGTGGACGATTTGGGTCGTGAGGTTCGCATCGAGCATGATGGACAGTATGTCGACTGGAAGCCTTATAGCGTCGTCCAGCTCAAGCCTTTGCGGTTCGAGCTTCCGAAAGACCGTGTTTTTGTAGGCGCTGTGGCTCTGGAGTTGCTGGACGAGAAAGAGCAACGGATCGCAGCGAACTTCGTCAACGTGGTTGTGCAGCAAGCGGAGGCCGAACGCATGGGTGTAGGGCCGCGGCGGTCACCTCAGCGCGAGCGGCTGATCGATGGCCGTCGCGTGGCCATTTCGGTCTCCCCCTTGGCCTTCAGTGCAGTGCGCTGGACCGGTCCCGGCGGCCCACTCCGGCTGAATCCGACGGGGGGCAGGGAAAAATTCTTCTTCCACGGGGCGGGATTCGTAGAGTACCGGTTCCGCATCCCTAAGGCTGTCTTGGAAGCTAACCCGGTGCGCGTCGGTGTGTTGATGGAACTGGCTACCAAAGCACGCGACGAGCGCATGGACTGGCCGCAAGAGCTTACGCTGCTTGATCGGCCTCAAACGGACACGCGGAAGTTTCCTGGAACCGTGGAAATTTACCTGAACGGTCATCCTCTGGAGCCGGTGCAGTTGCCCGACGATCCGGCTGACGCTCGAGGTGTCTTGTCGCACTTGGCTGCTTACCACCACGGCAGCTATGGGTATCTTGTCCGTGGGGAGTTGAAGCTAGACGGTCTGCCCGATTTCGCGGCGAGGCTGAGGGAAATCCCCGTCCTGCGCGTGACGTTGCAAGTGCCCGCTGGCCCTCGGGCGCGCGGCCTAAGCATTTACGGCGATACCATGGGGCGATACCCGATCGATCCTACCGTAATTATCGAGACTCAGCGAGAAATCGCCTGGCCGATAGCGGAGGGCGAGAGCGCGCAAAGACGCTAAGCCAGCGTGTGCGGCTCTGAGAGGTGGATCCGAGCGTTCCAGCCAGGATAGGCCATCTAACGGGACTCAGCTACCATCCTGCTGGCGCCTCGTATGGGATCCGGCTTTTCAAATCCCCAATCCACCACCACAGGATGCGGCGGTTCAGGTCCACCTCGTGCACCAGTACGCTGCCCCACTTGTCGGTGCTCGCCACCAGTTGCCCGGTGGGGTCCCAAATCCCCGTGACCATCCAGTTGGGCCGAGTGTTGTAGGTGCTGGTCA
>JAUQPO010000384.1 GCA_030550335.1 Acidobacteriota bacterium | reverse complement strand
TTTCAACACCTTCATCATTCGACCCTCTATCGACGCGCTCCAGGAGTTCAAGGTCCAGACCGGCATTTACTCGGCGGAATTTGGTCGGGCCACGGCCCAGATCAACGTAACCACCAAATCAGGCACTATCGAGTTTCACGGTACGGTTTTCGAATTTCATCGCAACGAAAACTGGGATGCCAAGGAGTGGAACAAAATTGGCCGGAAGAATCCTTTCGTGCGGAATCAGTATGGGTTCGCTCTGGGAGGCCCAGTGATCATCCCCCGGCTGTTCGACGGTCGCAACCGGCTGTTCTTCATGTCGAACTTCGAGGGCCTAAAAGATCGTAAGGCCTTTGAACAGCGCGCCAGCGTAGCCACCCAGAAGATGCGCAACGGAGATTTTTCGGCGGCAGGGCGGAACATCTTCGACCCGGACAGCCGCGTGTACACCTACGACGCCCAGGGCAATCCCAAGGCTGTGGCGGCGATGCCGTTTTCGGGTAACATCATTCCGAAGTCGCGCCTGCACCCGATCGCAATCAAGCTCCTGGAGTTCTATCCGGAGCCCACACGCCCTGGGGACAACGTTTTCCAGAATTACATCCGCGACGCGAAACGGCCGATCAGCATGGAGCAATTTACTCAACGCATCGACCTACAAGAAAGCTCCACATCTACGTGGTTCGGCCGCTTCAGCTGGGGAGACGAGTACCAGGGTTTGACTGCAGCCTTTCCACAACAGGAAGGCAAGGTCACGACCAGGAGTTATCAGCTGGTGGTCGCCAACACTCGTACGTTCTCGCCCACTGTGGTCAACGAGTTCCGGTTCGGTTACACCGGCTTCTTGAACGACATGCTCCTGCACTACGCCTACCGCCGCGACGTCACGGCCGAACTGGGGATCAAAGGCTTGAGTTCGCCCGTGGCGCCAGCATGGGGGACGCCGAGCATCGGTATTGAGGGAGTCGGACTGTCTGGGTTTGGCGAGTCCAACGAGGGTCCTTACGTCAACCGGAACCATTACTTCCAGTGGCTGGACAACGTCTCGATCGTTCGTGGCACCCATACGATCAAGTTCGGCGGAGAGGCCCGACGCGAGCGGTATAACCAGATCGGTAATCAATTTGCGCGCGGCTCGTTCATCTTCCAGAGCAAGGCCACCTTCGACCCAGCCAACCGGGCGGCTACCGGACACGCCTTCGCAGATTTCATGCTGGGCCACAGTCGGCGCTCGGAGCGGTCGCTCGGCCTGGCTAACACCATGTTTCGTCGCAGCGTCTTGGCCCTATACGTAGAAGACACCTGGCGGTTGACCCCCAAGTTAACGATGAACATCGGGATCCGCTACGAGTTGACCCCACCCTTTTACGACAAATACCGGGGAATCATGAACGTCAAGCTGTTTGACCCGGGCGTCGGGCCGAACGGACTGCTCCCGGATACGAAAGTCCCGATCTTGGTGCGGCCGGGTCGGGGCGACTTCCATGAGGGGTTATTGTTCCGGTTCCACGATGGGATCCCGAAGGCAGTCGGTGACGACGTTCTTTACGGCCGTGCCCTTGTCGCAACCGACTTCAACGATTTTGCCCCTCGCTTTGGCCTCGCCTATACGCCCACACTGCGTTGGTCGATCCGGACTGGCTTTGGCGTATTTTACGTCCAAGACACTGGTAACCCTCGCTTCGACATGGGGCGCAACCTGGCCGGCCGTTCCCGCTACGAATCCAACGAGGAGCGGCCTGACTCGTTGCTCCATGACCCGTGGGCATTCGAGCGGCAGGCTTTCCCCTGCTCCGGTTGGTCGGGCGTTTGCCAGGGTCCGCCATATACACTGGGTAACATCCCCTGGCGCCGGACTCCTTACGTCTTGCAGTGGATGTTGTCCATTCAAAGGGAGCTACCCGGAGACACGCTCTTGGAGATCGCTTACCAGGGAAACGTCGGGCATAAGCTGGAGCGCCTGCGCGCTTACAACGAGGCCGTTCTGCGCACTGGCCCACAGGATGCACGGACAATCGAACAGCGGCGGCCTTGGCCCGCTTACGGCAGGATCCAGGAGGTGGATGGGAGTGTCAATTCCAATTACAACGCGTTGGCGGTCTCCGCACGCAAGCGCTTCTCGCAGGGTCTAACCTACCTGGTCGCCTTCACTTGGAGCAAGGCCATTGACAACGGCAGCGGGATTCGCACACGAGCCGGTGATTCGCTGTTCCCACCGAACAGCTACGCTCTGAAGAACGAACGAGCCCTATCACAGTTCCATCAGAAGCGCCGGCTAGTTACTTCCTTCCTTTACGAACTGCCGTTTGGCAAAGACAAGCCGTACGCACGGCGCGGCATCGGAAACGTGCTTTTGGGTGGCTGGCAACTGGGTGGCATCGTTACCTTCGGAGATGGAACCCCGCAGAACGTCGGCGGGCTAGGTGACTTCACCAACACAGGTGTCGACGAGGCGCGGCCCGACGCGACTGGCATTAGCCCGTTCAAAGACGCCGGAACGGTGGACAAGTTCTGGAACATTGCGGCGTTCTCCTATACGGATCCCACGTTGCCTTACCGCATCGGCACCGCGGGCAGGAACGTGCTGATCCGCCCAGGCTACCGCAACCTCGACTTCACGCTGCAGCGGTACTTCCGCATAGCAGAGGGTAAGTCCTTACAGTTCCGGTTCGAGTCATTCAACTTCACGAATCACCCCAACTGGAATCCGCCGCCTAACGATATCCGCAATCCCAGCCAGTTCGGGAAGATCACGACCGCTCGCACTATGCGAGAGCTGCAGCTAGGGCTAAAAGTGATCTTCTGAACTGGCCGGCCAGATCAGCTGCGGCCAGCGGCAGAGTTGTTTTTTTTCAGCGCGCCAGGTTGTCGCCAGGCAAGGGCGCGCCGGACTGACGAGCGGAGCGGGTCGAAGCCTGACAGCCGTACCTAGTGCAGGCCCTGCGAGAGACTGGTCTGTGGGAGCGCCAACCGGCTATCGCAGAGGCCTGCCCCGCAGGCGTAGCTTGGCGGGGGTCAATCGAACACCAACAAACGGTCGGGCCAACGGGGGATCGCTTGAGGGTCGATTCGGAATAGCTCCGTCA
>JAUQPO010000038.1 GCA_030550335.1 Acidobacteriota bacterium | reverse complement strand
GGCGTTGAATCTTTTCAGTTTAATCCCCGCCTGAATGCCGCAGCGAGAGAAGCGGAAAGTAGAGACCTAAATGGTGCACCACCGGTCTTCCAACACCCCTTTCCGACGCCGGTAAGGTTGAGGGCGGGGCACGACCCGCGACTACCCATCGCTGCTTGACCGGACCAGTTCACCTTGGGCCACGAGCCACTTCAGGCCGGAAAGGCGCTAGCAATTGGCGCAGCCCTTGTTCGAAGGTTGGGAACTCGTAGCGTTGCCCTTCAAACTCATAAGCGGGAGCCTGGCCCGGCTCAGTGTAAACGAGTAGCTGGAAGTTCGGGCTCACTTGGCACAGGCGTTGCAACCGCTGCAGCGTCTCGTGAGTATGGGCTAGCTGGTCAGCCGGCTCTGTGCGCAAGGGAACGCACAGCACTTGCTGTGCTGCCTGCCCGCCCACTTCGCGGAGCTTGGCCAGCCGCGCGAACAAGTCTTTTTCATCCAACGCCCCAGACTTGCATTCCAGATGGATCAGCATGGCGTTCTCTAGCAGGATGGCGACGTCGTACTCGGCAAAGGTCAGCTCCGGAGTTTCGCGCTTGGCCACCACAAGACCCTGGCGGACCTCCACCACCGGGCGGGCTAGGTCGGGATTCTCCGTCAGGAACCTGGCCACAGCCCGTGCCACGGATTGCTCGAATTGCTTGCCTAAGCTCGCCTGTTGTTGGAGAACCTGCTGCATAGCGTGGCGAAAGAAAGCCTCAGTGGCGGTGAATAACGTCGAGTCGACCGAACCCAGACGCTGCACCAACTCTAGCCGCTGAGCCACGCCGAGCCGGACGCCAGTGTTCCGGATGGCTTTGTCCACCAGGTCTTGCCAGCGAGCCCGGAGCTCTGGGTTTGTCTGCATCCAGCTGCGGAGCACCGGCAACTTGATGGGTCCGGCCTGGGCATAGGAGACCGCAGGTTCAACTTGGGCGCCGCCATTGTGCGACCACACCAGACAGCTAGTGGTCCCGGGAGCCTCGGACAGTCCGGTCGCTAACAAGAATTCGTCGAAAGTGAGTGGGTTCCTGAGCGCCTCCGCGTGGAAGGCTGAATCCTCAGGATCGAGCACCCAGAGCTGGGCTGGGCGAACATCGCTGTAGACGAGCTGCAGGCGCGCCCCCTGGCGAGCTTCACCCACCCCTAGGACCATGTGCTTCTGTCCCCCGTTGAGCACAAACACCGCCTCCGCATTCGGGTGCTGGCTCAGGTCGTCGAGGATGCGGCGGGCAAGGGCTCTGGGGGAGTGAACGTCGGCATCCTCCAGCTCGATCGAGGTCTGCTGAATGTGGCGACGTCGCAGGACTTCGTTGGCTCCCGCGACCCACCGCCTCTGCCGTGCCAGAGGCGTCTCCAGCCAAACGACCAAGTCGCCCTGCTCTGCCACGGAAAGGATCGGCGGTAGGTTGGCGTGATTCTGGCCAGTGGCGACGGCGTAAATCCGCCTAGACATCGCAGTTCATCTTAAGCCAACTCCCGTTCAAAGGCACTGCGGTGCGGCGACAAGGAGCGAGAGATCAGCTGGTTGAGGGTTGGGCGGCAGGGCGAGGGCGGGTGTCGGAATTGCGTGCGGCCGGGAGCGATTTTTAGGGTGGTGGGGCCACTAATATGCAGGGTGGTGGTAAGCCCTGGGATTTCTCCGAGGACCCCACTCTGACGGGAAGGGCGCTTCCATGTCGCAAGCCTTGCACTCCTTTACCCACAACTGGACGCTCCAACGGCGCACGGCTCAGCACTGGCTCCTGTCGGTTGTGCTAGCAAGCTGCATCGGCCCGACCACCAGTGTCTCCCAGCAGCCGCCAGAGCCTGTGATCCAGCTCCGGGTGGATGTCTCTGAGGCCGACCAGTTAGTCCACGTCATCGGTAGCCGTGGGAATCGTCCGATCGTAGTGCGCGTACTGGACGAAGCAGGCGCACCGGTCTCTGGAGCGACGGTGACTTTCCGGATGCCTGAAAGTGGGCCACGTGGTCGTTTCCCGAGCGGGTTACCGACCGAAGTTCTAGTTACGGCCTCAGACGGAACGGTGAAGATTTACGGCGTCCGCTGGGAGGGTCCGCCAGGAGTCGCTGAGATCCGCATTGTAGCCACCCAAGGCGAACGCCGTGCCGGGGCCGTAGCCCGAATCCACGTTGTGGAAGGAGCCAAAGGAGCTAAGCTGGGCGGGCCCAGCATCGCCAAACCACCCAGGCGATGGTTACCGTGGGTGCTGGTTGCAGCGGGAGCTGCGGCAGGAGGGTTAGCCTTGGGGTTACGACAGGCGCCCGAGGCTATTTCCACGGGTTCCGCGACCGCAGTAGCAAGCCCAATGCAAGCACCCCCTGTGCAGGTGGGGATCCCGACGATTACAGTCGGCAGGCCATGAGTGCTCGCTCTTGGATCAGTCTCGTGGCTACCGGGCTGGCCACGCTCGGCTGCGTTCTTCCGGCCAGTTCCGAGATCGGCCCTCCGCTGATGGGTTACCGCCTGAACCTTAAGGGCGAATTGCGTCCAGTTTGGGGGGTGCCTGGCAACGTCGTCTTAGGACCCGTCCTAGCCGTCGAGCTCGAGCAGGCGCATTTTGGAGGCGAGGAAGGCTTCGCAGTAAGCCGCGATCAGGTGATGGTGTTCGGACGAGACGGTGAGGCGAAGTGGCGCTGGCTCAGGGCGGGCGCTGTGCCAATGGCCGGCTTCGATTGGAAGGGGCGGGTGAGTTTGGTCTACTGGCCAGAGCAAGGCTCGCTGTGGCAGCGCACGGCGCACGGCTGGGCGGAACTGGGCTGGGCGCCTCGACCAGACGATGTAGTTGCCGGCTTGGCTGAGCCCAAACCGGGTCAGATTGTGGTCCTGCTAGCGAGGCAGGGTGTTCTCGGACTTCTGTGGTTGGTCGGCGGAATGGTAGCGCTAGAGGAGCCATTGCCCAGTATGGCTTTGCCTGCCGTGCTGATGGGTGATGGCACGGTGCTGATGACCAGCGGGGATGAACTGGTGGCGCGACAGTTAGGGGGTGAGGTAGCGGTGATAGCGCGAGTGGACGAACCTCCCATTGGCTTGCGGTTGATCGGCCGGGACGTGGTCGAGGCCGTCTTCCCGTCCGGCCGGCTCGCGATGGCTGTTCACCGTACAGAACAAGGCTGGGGCGTGTTCTGGCTTCCGGAGGTGTCCGAATGAGGCTTCACAGGCGAGTCGTGATTGCGGCTTTCCTGGTACCGCCGATCACTGGATGGGCTCAGGCTCAACTGTACCTCTTCCTATTGGAGGCCCCAGGCACCGAACGGCTGGTCAGCGGCACAATCCAATTCCCAGACACCAGTGCGGGCGACTCGACAGATGTCAAGTTGCGCCTGCGTAACCTCGGCACTCAAGCTGTCGTGCTGGACCGCTTCCGCATCAAGGGCCAGGGATTCACACTGGAGAACTACCCTTCGATCCCGCATGTAATCGCGGCGGGGACCAATGTGGATTTCCGCATCCGTTTCCGGCCCGCAGAATTTGGGACTTACAGCGCGACGCTAATCGTGAACGACCAGACGTACCTGGTGGTAGGCCGGTGCCCACCGTCACTGGCTGTAGCCTTGGAAGAACAAGGCCAGTGGCGCCTCCTCAGTAGTGGCTCCACCGTCTCCTTCGGGCAGGTCTACAGAGGCCAGGATGCTCGCCTACGGTTCCAGCTGCAAAATCCCACCGATCAAACACTTGGCGTTTCACGGGTGGAGCTGGATAGCGCCGCGTTTCGTATCGCCGAACCCTTGGCCTTTCCGCTGTATGTGCCGCCACACACCAGCTTCGCTTTCACGGTGGTCTTCGCTGCGGAGCGGGCAGGCGTTCACATCGGAACACTGCGCGTGGACGAGCGATTCTATCGCCTTGAAGCTTACGCCATCGATCCTCCGTTTCCTACCATCGAGTTCCAGTTCGATTCGGCCAACTACCGCAGCGGCCAACAGGGTCAGGTTCGTCTGCGATTGAAGGAGCCGGCTCCGGTGTCGGGCACCGGCACACTGAAAGTCGAGTTAGTCCCGGATGTGCCCCTGAAAGTGGCGGACCCTGCAGTCCAGTTCCTGGAGGCAAGCCGAGCTACCATTCCGATCAGTGTGGGCCAAGGCGAACAAGTTATCCGCATTGGGGAAACCACGAGCGCAACATTCCAATGTGGCACGGTGGCCGGGAAGTTACGGTTCACGGCGGAACTAGCCAATCGACAAGAACAGATCGAGTTCACGGTGAGTCCAGAGCCGGTCCGGTTGCAGTCCGGCACGCTGGAGCGCTCAACCATCGGGCTACGCCTGCGTGTGACAGGCTTCGACAACACCCTTTCAGCTTCTACGGTGACCTTCCGCTTTTTCGACCGAAGCGGTGCACCACTGCCACCGCAAAACCTGGAAGTGGACGCTAGCCAACCCTTCCAAACGTACTTCGGAAACACTGTCCTGGGTGGGCTGTTTGCCCTGCAGGCTGAGTTTCCAGTGGCTGGAGACGTTAGCTTGATCGGGGCGATCGAAGTCAGCCTTGCCAACCGCGTGGGTCGCTCAGAACCCTATCGGGTCCAGCTCACGCGGTAGAGGGCAACTCCGCAAAATCGGCATCCACCGGAGTGGCCTGCTGCTCGGCCGCCGTCGAGGCTCCCAGGTGAAGCCCTGCTGCTCTAATAGTGGTCATGAAGCCGGTAGCGCTGACCATCGCAGGCTCGGACCCAAGTGGGGGTGCGGGGATTCAAGCCGACTTGAAAACCTTCCACCAGTTTGGCGTTTATGGCGAGGCGGTGATCACGCTGGTCACCGTGCAAAACACCCAGCGCGTCAGCCGAGTCGAGTGCCTCCCGGCCGAGTTGGTGCTCGAGCAGCTGCAAGCTGTGCTCGAAGACATTCCCCCACAGGCTGCTAAGACGGGAGCCCTAGGCAACGCAGCCATCATCGAAGCACTCGCTCAGGCGGCCGAGCGCTTTACCTTCCCGCTGGTCGTCGATCCGGTCATGGTCAGCAAACACGGGGCTCCGTTGCTTGCACCCGAAGCTCGCAAGGCTCTCCAAGATCGTTTGCTGCCGCTGGCCTACCTGGTCACGCCAAACATCCCGGAAGCGGAAGTGCTCACGGGCCTGCGCATTCGTACGGTCGATGACATGAGGAAGGCAGCCGAGCAGCTTTGCCAATCAGGTACACACGCGGTTGTGGTCAAAGGGGGGCACATGACTGGGGAGGCGGTAGATGTGTTGTGCGTGGGGCGTGAGTGTCACCTGTTGGCAACCCCACGAGTTTCAACTCCACACACTCACGGCACGGGGTGCACCTTTTCGGCAGCCATCACAGCCGCCTTGGCCCGTGGGCTTCCGCTCCGGGAGGCGGTGGAGGTGGCTAAGCGATACCTGTATCAGGCGATCCAGACGCAGCCGGGTTTAGGCCACGGGTCTGGACCCGTGAACCACCATGCACCAGTCGAGTGGATCAGCTGAGCTGGCACGTCGCTTCGGACCCCCAGCCGTACAGTGAACGCTTGGGCGCAGGCTGCGTCATACTGTGTAAGGGAGTCCCATGAAGCAAGCGCGCTCCCGCCATCGTCGTGGCTTTTCACTGATCGAGCTATTGATCGTCATCTCCATCATCCTGGTTATCGCCGCGATCGCCGTGCCCAAACTCGACAAGGCCAGGATGCACGCGCAGGAGATGGCGGCCATACGGCACATCGGCACGATCCATACAGCCCAAGCGCAGTATTACTCGCAATTTGGGCGGTACGCCCGCTCGCTCCGCGAGTTAGGCCCACCAAGCGGTGGTGGCCCGGGCCCAGAAGCTGCTGATCTGATCCCAGCGGACCTGGCTTCGGGAGAAAAGAGCGGCTACCGGTTCAGGCTGGAAGCCACACCGACCGGCTACGTGATCCACGCTGACCCGGTCGTCTACAACAGCACCGGGCGCCGCAGCTTTTACTCCGATCAGACACTCGTGATCCGAGAGAACTGGGGGCCCGAACCAGCCGATCAGAATAGCCCGGAGATCAAATAAACTGAGCTCACTCGCTGCGCCCGAAGGCTACGGTCAGTCCTCCGAGCAGCACCAGCCAGCGGTCTGAAGTGCGAGAAATGGTCAACGCCCCAACCGGCTCACCCTCTGTGGCCCCTCGATACATCTTCACGGTGAACGCCAAGCGGAAATGCTGTGCCTCATCTAGAGCCACCGACCCACCGGCCAAAGCATAATACCCCACACCATCCCGAGCTCCGCACACTGGACACTCAATGCGGTAATAGCTCAGGGGTTGGCGGAGCATCTCGGTGTAACGCATGTAGGCGCCCCCACCGCCCCCGAACACTTGGAGCCGCTCACCTGCCAGCGGCCAAATTGCTCGTCCACCGAATGGCAGCAGAAATTGGTAGTCCCGAATCCGCAGCGGGAAGAATCCTTCGAGGATCAGGAAGTCCTTCACACGCCCGGCCCCAAAGATGGTGTCCAAGGCCAGCTCCGCCTGGAAGTTGGGGTGGAAGCGGTAGCCGTACAGGATCTCGAGCGAAGCGCTGCGCTCGAAAAACGGCCGGAGGTCCGAGCCGGGCAATCCGGCTCCTGCAGCGATCTGAAACTGGTGCCGGTAATATCCGTCTTGCCCGAACCCGGTACAGCTGAGGGCGACGACGAGCGCCACCGGGATGATCCTTGCCCGCACCACCACCTCATTTTAGACGCTGTAGCCGCCGGGGCGTTCCATCTGAAGCGGGCAAAATCGGGTTGTCGCTCAAGCCGGCTCTAACCGCCTAAGCCTACTCTAACCACGTAATTGCGATGCCGAAAGTGGTATGCCGTCCAAACAAGCTACGGTGCCCGACGGTATACGTAAGAAAAGGCTTTAAGGCGACGACGCCGCGCCGCACCTCGAATGTCAAGGTCGTGTCAAAATTACTGATTGTCGTGTGCGGCTGCCAAAGATGCTGGTTTAGGCCTAAGCCCATCGTCAGAATGAGGTTACAATTTTTCGCTTGCCACAAGCTTTGGTTGCCAGACAAGTACAGGTAACTGCCTTCCCCATCCCCTACATCTCTGTAGTAAGTCAACGCTGGCTGAAACCGACCGTTGAAGCTCACCCCAGCGTAGAACTCGTGGCTGTAGCGCACTCCATCTTGGGGAACGTCGGGGAACGCGTAGTGAATATAGCCCCCAAACAGCCCGATTGGACCAAGACCCCGACTGTAGCCTACCGTTAGGTCGTGCTCCGTCCAGGCCTGCCCTCGTGGAGCTCGGTAGGCTAGGTTCGACCAGGAGCTAACTGAAAAGCCTCGGTACGATAACGTCACCGCGGGTTGGAGTGCCGGCGAATCGTTGAGCACAAATCCCCGCCACAAATACTGGTTGGCAAACGTTGTGACCACCGATAATCGTGGTCCTTCCTGTGCGGCTAAATTTAAAGCCCCTGTCCCGATGGCCAAGACAGCACAACAACTTACAAGCTTGCCACACATACGCATGGTGCAACCCCCCGTCAGGAGTGTCCCGGTTAATCAATGGGTGTCGTACCACTAAATCTACGGAGACGCGCTGACTCTGTCCAACAAAAATTTTTTATGGGCCCCATCACGCCGAGCCCATACAAAACATTGATGGGGTGCATAGAAAAAATCGTCTGGACTCCGCGGCTTTGAGCGAGCAAAATCGATACCAGAAAGTCGGCTATTTTCCCCGACAAGAGGTGACGAAAATGTTACGCAAAGCCGCTCGCTATCCCATTTACATCGGTTTGCTGAGTGGGTGTGCTTTCCCCAGCCAAATGTCGGCTGCTTCCCACGAAGCGATTATGGACGCGATTCGAGCTGCAGAGCTTTCCGCGCATAACAGCTGGGTGCTGATAAGCGCTGCATTGGTGCTGATGATGACCGGCCCTGGGCTCGCTCTGTTTTACGGGGGCCTAGTGCGAAAGAAGAACGTGCTGGGCACGATGATGCACAGTTTCTGTTTAATGGCGGTCGCCTCGGTGCTGTGGGCTGTGATCGGCTACAGCTTGGCGTTCGCCGAGGGATCGCCTCTAGTGGGCGGGCTCAAGTACGCCTTGCTGCGTGACGTGGGCATGGAGCCGAATCCCACCTACGCAGCGGGCCTGCCGCACTTGACCTTTATGGCCTTCCAGATGATGTTCGCTGTGATCACCCCGGCGCTGATTTCGGGCGCCTTCGCCGAGCGCATGAAGTTCAGCGCCATGTTGCTGTTCATGGTGCTGTGGCTCTTGGTGGTCTACTCGCCCTTGGCCCACATGGTGTGGGGTAGCGGCGGCTTGTTGAATGCCTTCAGCGGGGGTTTGATTCCGTGCCTGGATTTTGCCGGCGGGACCGTGGTCCATATCAGCTCTGGGGTCTCAGCTCTGGTCTGCGCCTTGGTCCTTGGGAAGCGACTGGGCTACCCGCATGAGCCGATCCGCCCTCACAACCTCCCCCTAAGCGTAGCCGGTGCATGCCTGCTATGGATTGGTTGGTTCGGATTCAATGCCGGAAGCGCGCTCAGCTCCGGAGGTTTGGCAGCTAGTGCTTTCGTCGCCACTCAGTTAGGGGCAGCCTCAGGGGCCTTGGCCTGGATGCTGGCCGAGTGGGCGCACAACAAAAAACCGAGCACCTTGGGGGCGATCACCGGCGCAGTCGCAGGGCTGGTAGCAATTACTCCCGCTGCCGGCTTCGTCTTTCCCATCCACGGCCTGATCATCGGGGCCGCCGCCGGGCTGGCTTGCTATCTCATGGTCGCCAAGGCCAAAGCCCGGTGGGGCTACGACGACTCGCTCGATGCTTTCGGTGTGCACGGCGTAGGGGGTACGGTCGGCGCGCTGTTGACTGGTGTGTTCGCGACCCGCGCCGTCAACGCAGGCCTGGTCGACCCGTCCGGAGCCGCGTTACCCCTAGGTTGGATCGACGGCAACGCCGTACAGCTTTTGCGTCAGTTGTTCGGCGTTCTGGTCGCCTCAGCGCTTGCAGCGGCCGGCACGGCGATTCTACTCCGATTGGTCGATTGGTTAGTGGGTTTGCGCGTCGATCCCGAAGATGAGATCCGCGGGCTGGACTTAGCCTTACACGGCGAGGAAGCGTACAGCCTGGAGTCTTAAGTTGAGATGTCTGCGAAGAATCCTCTAGGAGTCGAGCCAAATGAAGAAGATCGAAGCCATCATTCAACCCTTCAAGCTGGAAGAGGTCAAGCAGGCCCTGGCCGCGGCCGGTGTCGGAGGAATGACCGTTACGGAAGTCCGAGGCCATGGCCGCCAGAAAGGCCACACGGAGATCTACCGAGGCCGTGAGTATGTCATTGATCTCATCGCAAAAGTAAAAGTCGAAGTGGTGATCCCGGACGATCGCGTCGACGAGGTGATCGACGCGATCGCCTCAGCTGCCCGAACCGGGCGCATCGGTGACGGAAAGATCTTTGTCACCGACGTGATTGAAGCGGTGAGAATCCGTAACAACGAGCGTGGACAAGCAGCGCTGTAAAGTGCCTGAAGCCATCCAGGAGATCCTGGCGAGCGCCATCCAGCGATTTCGCCTCACAGGAGAAGCCAGCCAGTTGTTAATTGCGCGTACGAGCGCGGTCGAGGATGTTGTGCGCAGGCTGTTCTATCAGGCGAGCGCCGAACTCCTGGCAACTCCTATGGCCCTAGTCGCTACCGGCGGCTTTGGTCGACAGGAACTTTTTCCGTGTTCCGATGTCGACGTCCTCATCTTGGTGGGCTCACGACCTTCGGGGGCTTTGAACCGCGCTGTGGGAACATTCGTGGCCTCGGCTTGGGATAGCGGCCTGCGCTTGTCCCATTCGGTACGCACTCCGGCGGAGTGTTCGGCCTTCGACCCCCAGAACGGGGAGTTCTCCATTAGCCTCTTAGACCGCCGCTTTCTGGCAGGCTCGGAGGACCTATTCGAGGAACTCGAGCGCCAACTCCGCAAGCTGTTGCGAGCCCATCGAGATACCTTGATCAGCCGCCTAGCGCGGCTGACTCATGAGCGCTACCAACGGTTCCAGCACACCATCCAGCATCTGGAGCCCGACGTCAAACTCGGTCCGGGCGGAATCCGGGATCTCCATGTGCTGCGGTGGATGGCCTTGCTCGAAGGGCAGATAGAGCGCTGGATGGAGCTCCAAGCCCGCTTCGCCCCTGGCTGGCAGCTGCTCGCTCAACTGCGTTGTTTCCTGCACTTGGAAAAACAGCGCGATTATAACCGTCTTTCTTTCGACCTCCAGGATGCCCTGGTGAATCAACCCTTCTCGGCAGGCCGCACGGCCACCGAATGGTTGCGGGACTATTATCAGGTCGCCGAGCAGATCTCGAATGAGCTCCAACGAGTGCTGACGATCTGGGAAGCGCGCCGTAGCCCGATTTTCGACGCCTTTCGGAGCTGGCGGTCGCGACCCAGGAGCGTCGAGTTCACCACGGTAGGCGGGCAAGTCTACATCCGTAACCCTTCGCATCTAGTGGACTCTCCAGACACCGTCCTGCGGCTTTTCGAATTCATTGGGCGCCACGGTCTGGCGCTTGCGCCCGAAACGGAAAACGTGGTGCAGCGAGTCCGACCTTTTCTCGAAGAACGCCTTCGCATGCAGGACGCCCAGTGGATGGTTCTCAATGCGATTTGCGGAACGCCTCACGCGGCGCTCGCCCTGCGGGCAATGGCCAAGTGTGGAATGCTTCAGGTGTTTATACCCGAATGGAGCCGTATCCGTTGGCTACCGCTGCGGGACTTCTTTCACCGCTACACCGTAGACGAGCACATCTTGCGCAGCATCGAACGGTTAGACCAACTGGCTCGCTCGCCGGAGCAGGCAGAACAGACGTTCGCTGAGTTGTTGGAGGAAGTTGCACGGCCTGCCACGTTGAAGTTCGCCCTCTTGTTACACGACCTTGGCAAGGGTTTCGATACAGAGGACCACGTACGCACCTCGACCCTCTTGGCTGAAGAAATCTGCGACCGCCTGCGCGTCCCCTTGCCGGACCGCAAGCGCGTCCTGTTCTTGGTGGCCCACCACCTTCGCTTGGCTCAGGCCATCTCCACCAGCGACCTGGATGATCCTGAGGTCGTTAAGGAACTCGCGCAGCTCGTCGGGACACCTGAGCTGCTGAAAGACCTGGTGCTGGTCACATGGGCGGATATCTCGGCGGTGAACCCTTATGCGATGACGGCGTGGCGTCGTCAGCAGCTTTGGCGACTTTACCTGCGTATCTATCGCCAGCTTCTCCACGGAATCCAAGAACCTGCTACCCAGATTGCTTCCATCCGAGACCCACGCCTTGCCCGATTCCTGGAGGGATTGCCCGAGCGTTACTGGCGGCTGTTCGCCCAAGAAGACATTGACCGGCACTGGGCCCTGGCCCTTCGGGCGGAATCGGAGGGCGCGGCGATCCAGCTGAGTCGCACCGAAGCGCTTTATGAATTGACAGCAGTTGCCCGCGATCGCCCTAAAGCTATCCTCAGCCTCACCAGCGTTCTCACAGCCTGGCGGATGAACATATTGAAGCTAGACAGCTTCCAAAATGCTGAGGGCTGGAGTCTCCATCGTGTGGTCTTCGAGGATTCAGAAGGCTGGCTCCGCTTGAACCCTGACCAGTTTGAACCACTATTAGAGGCGCTGCGGCGAGCTCTGGTCGAAGGCACCGAGCAAGTGCTCGAAGCTCGCCAGCGACGCCCGTTCCCAAGCCCAAAGCGTGTGGCCCCGCGCGTGGCACTCAGTCCCTCGCCCCAGGCAGGGACCACCTGTATTGAACTGGTGGCTCCGGACCGCCGCGGCCTGCTCCATGACGTGGCTCGAGTGCTGGATCAGTTCGGCTGCACCATCGTAGCCGCTCTCGTGGACACTCAGGGTCCGAAGGCCTTCGACGCGATCTGGGTGACCCGCGGAGGCCGAGCTCTCAGCCCTCGCGAACAGCAAGAATTGCGAATTCGCCTGCTAAGCCTGCTGGAAGGCCGGATGTAGAACCCAAGCCCCTTGAAGCCTGCCGCTGCGGCCACATCGAGCCCTGAGTCTCGCCCACTGTAACCCTGTGGAAAATAGTTAAGATAGGTAGTGCTCCAAGTTTCGCTGTCCGACTAACACGACGAGCAGGCCCCGGGCCTGGCGATCAACCCGCTAAATGGGTAAACCACCATGATCAAGGCAGAAGGTCTGACCAAGTATTACCCTCGGACTGTAGCCGTCGACCATATCTCGTTCGAAGTGGAAAAGGGCGAGATCGTGGGCTTTCTCGGGCCCAATGGTGCCGGCAAGACGACCACCATGCGCATGTTGACGTGCTTTATGCCGCCTAGCGAGGGAACAGCGAAAGTGGCCGGCTACGATGTTCAGGAACAGCCGCTAGAAGTGAAGAAGCGCGTCGGCTACCTTCCAGAGAACCCGCCGCTCTACCCCGAAATGGAGGTGCTGGAATATTTGGAGTTCGTGGGGCGGCTGAAAGGAGTGCCGAACTCGAAGCTTAAGCAACGCATTGACGAGGTCGTCGAGCGCTGCGCTCTGGGAGATGTGTTGAAAAAGCTCAACGGGAAGTTGTCCCGAGGTTACCAGCAGCGCGTTGGACTCGCCCAAGCGTTAATCCACAATCCCGACGTGCTGATTCTCGACGAACCTACAGTCGGCTTGGACCCCAAGCAAATCAACGAAACGCGGCGCCTGATCAAGAGTCTCGCTGGCGAGCACACGATCATTCTCAGCACGCACATTTTGCCCGAGGTTGAGCAAACCTGTCAGAAAGTCATCATCATTAACAAGGGCAAGTTGATAGCGACCGATACGGTCGAACGCCTCACTCAACGCCTCCGTGGCTCTGAACTGCTGGCAGTGGAGGTGGACGGTGCGACGTCGGCGCTCCAGGTGCAGGAGCGCTTGGAAAAAGTACCGGGCGTTTCCCGCGTGACGCTGAAATCCACAACAGACCATCGATACCGTTTCGAAGTGGAGACCACCAAGGGCGCCAGCGTCCGACCCGAAGTGGCTCGGGCGGTCGTGGAAGCGGGCTGGAATCTTTACGAGCTGCACACTGCAGCCATGAGTCTCGAAGAGATCTTCCTCCAGCTGACAGCCACCGACCAGCCGAGCGCGACAGGAGGTGATCGATGAGAAACGCATGGATCCTGTGCAAGAAGGAACTCAAGAGTTACTTCGCCTCGCCCATCGCCTACGGCCTGATGGCATTCTTTGCGGCGATCGCCGGGTACTTCTTTTATGTAGCCGTGGCCATCTTCGTGACCCGGAGTATTGAGTCGCAGATGATGGGCGGCGGGTTTCCCATGAACGTGAACGAATGGGTCGTCCGGCCCGTGCTGATGAACATCAGCGTGGTGGGCCTGTTTCTGATCCCCATGATCACCATGCGTCTGTTCGCTGAGGAAAAGCGGTCGGGAACGATGGAGTTGCTAGCGACCTCGCCGATCCGAGACTGGGAGATGATCCTGGGCAAATGGCTGGCGGCTTTCCTGCTTTATTTAGCCATTCTTGGTATCTCAGCGCTCAACATGCTATTGCTGTTTCTGTACGGTCAGCCGGACGCACGCCCGATCCTGGTGGGTTATTTGGGGCTGATCCTGCAAGCAGGCGGTCTACTGGCGCTCGGCACGTTCCTGTCCACCATGACCAAAAACCAAATCGTGGCTGGGGCAGCGACCTTCGGCGTCTGCTTGCTGCTGTGGGTCTTCGACTGGGTCAGCGCCTACGAGACGGCAACGTGGGCCAAGGTGCTGTCATATCTCTCTGTCGTCACGCACTTCGAACCGTTCTCCAAGGGCATCCTCGACACCAAAGATGTCATCTTCTACATTTCGGTCATCGTACTGGGCCTATTCCTGACGGCCCGGTCGATCGAAGCCTTGCGGTGGAGGGCATGAGTCATGCGTTGGGATTGGTTGAAAGCACGACAAACCCGGTACGGTGGCTATGCGCTGTTGTACTCGCTGATGGTTGTGGCGGCGCTGGTGCTGGTGAACTTCCTAGCAAACCGCCACAACTGGTCCTACGACTCGACCTCCACGAAACGCTATAGTCTGTCGGACCAAACGCAAAAGATCGTCCGCAATCTCAAGCAGAACGTCAAGATCCAATACTTCGACCGCACGAGCCGGTTCACCGATGCGCGCGACTTGTTGGACCGCTACGAGCGGCTCTCGCCCCGAGTCACTGTCGAGTACATTGACCCGGACAAGAAACCCCAGGTGGCCCGTGCGGCCGGGGTAACCAGCTACGGGCAGATTTTCGTAACCGTTGGTGACCGGAAAGAAGAAGCTAAGTACCTCACCGAAGAGGAAATCACGAATGCTCTGATCCGGGCGCTAAAGGGTGGTACCCGTACAGTGTGCGCTTTGACCGGTAGCGGCGAGCACGGCTTCGACGATAGTGGCCGTGAAGGATACTCCACGCTCCGGGATCTGATCGAGAAAGCTAACTACAAGACTAAGACTATCTCGCTACTCGAAAAGCCGGAGATCCCTTCTGAGTGCACCATTCTTCTGGTGGGAGGACCCAGGTTCGATTATCTGCCCACCGCTGTTGAGGCTATTCGGAAATTTGTCGAAGGTGGTGGCAGCGCCCTGTTCATGGTCGATCCGCCCATCCAGATCGGCCAGCGCGATATCAGCGAAAATCCCGAGCTGATCAAGCTTCTTGAAAGCTGGGGGGTGGTGCTCAACAAAGACCTGGTCGTGGATACGAGTGGAATCGGAAGCTTGTTCGGCTTGAGCGAGCTGGTGCCTTTGGTAAGTAACTATGAGTACCATCCGATCGTGCGCGACATGCGCGACATTGCGACAGCGTTCCCCCTGGCGCGCACCATCGACATCCAGTCCAAAGGCAATGTGACTGTGGAGAAGCTCTTCTCGACAACCTCTTACAGCTACGTGACCACCAACCTGAGCTCTGCACAGGTGCGCATCGACCCGAACAAATCCAAGCGCGGGCCGTTCACTCTGGGCGTGGCCGGCACGATCCCGGTGAAGGACCAGCAGAGTCAAGAAAAGTCTGGAGACTCTGGTGCCGAGTCCTCCTCCAAGAAACGCGAGGGGCGCTTCGTGGTCGTTGGATCTTCGAACTGGGTCGCCAATAACTTCGTGCGCTTCAACGGCAATCGGGACCTCTTCCTGAACATGGTCAATTGGCTGTCGGCTGACGAAGACCTGATTTCGATTCGCCCCAAGGAGCCCGAAGACCGACGGCTGACCCTGAGCCGGCAGCAGATGGCGCGCATTTTCTACTCGACAGTCGTCGGACTGCCGCTGATCATCATCGTCGCGGGGGTGGTGGTTTGGTGGCGCAGGAGGTGAAGCGATGCGGGCCCGTGGGTTGCTCATTACAGCTGTGATCCTGGCCGGCCTGAGCGGTCTGGTCTACTGGTCGAATCAGTACCAGAAGCGGAAAAAAGAGGAACCCGACAAGGACGCCCCGCCAAAGATCATCAACATTGCGCAGGACTCGATTGTTCGGATAGAGATCCGCCGCCGGGGACAAGAGCAACCAGTTGCCATTGAGAAAGGGCAGGACGGCCAGTGGCGGATCGTTTCCCCCGAGAATCTTCCCGCCGATCAGGACACGGTACGGTCGCTCTTGAGCACGGCTTCCGAGCTCACAGCGAACCGCCTACTCGAAGAGCAGGCCACCGACCTGCGCACTTATGGGCTGGACCCGCCCGCCGTCGAAGTTACCATCCGCCAGAACAACGGCAAGGCTCTGAAGCTGCTGCTCGGCGATGAGACACCGACGGGTAGCTATTATTACGCCAAGCTGCAGGGCGATCCGCGCGTTTTCACTTTGGCCAGCTGGAATAAAACCAGCCTGGACAAGAGTGCCTGGGACCTCCGGGACAAGCGCTTGCTGACGTTCGACTCCAACAAGCTCACCCGGATCGAGCTGGTACGAAAAGGCCAGACGATCGAGATCGGCAAGAACGCTCAGAACGAATGGCAGATTCTGAAGCCGCAGCCCATGCGGGCCGACGGAGGCAACGTAGAAACGCTGATCAGCCGGCTGCAGGATGCCAAGATGGACACCACTGAGCCCACTGCTGAGCAAGCTAAAAAGGCCCAGGCAGCGTTCGCCAAGGCCGAGCGCGTAGCGATCGTGCGGGTGACTGACGCAGCGGGCACCCAGGAACTCGAAGTGCGCAAGACGAAAGAGGGCGACTATTACGCGCGCAGCAGCGTCGTCGCTGGGATATGGAAGATCACTAATTGGGTCGGCGAAGGGGTCGACAAGGGCTTGGACGACTTACGAAACAAGAAGCTGTTCGACTTTGGCTGGAATGAGCCCACCCGTATCGAGATCCGAGATGGTGATCAACGGTGGACGTTTGAGAAGAAGGGCGAAGACTGGGTCTCGGCGGGTAAGGTCATGGACGCCGTTAGCGTGCGGTCGCTCATTGACAAACTGCGGGACTTGCAAGCCAAAAGCTTTCCGGAAAAAGGCTTCACCCAGCCGGTGCTCGAAGCTCGTGTAGTTTGGGACGATGGCAAGCGGCAAGACAAAGTCCTGATCGCCCAGGCTGGTGAGCGGTTCATCGGCAAGCGCGAAGGCGAGCCGGCACTCTACGA
>JAUQPO010000383.1 GCA_030550335.1 Acidobacteriota bacterium | reverse complement strand
CCGCCGCGTGGTTCCCTTCCTTTCGGTCATCACTGTAGAGCGAGCAGGTGGGTTCCGTATCGCCAATCGCGAGCGCGTCCGCGATGCACGAACAGAGAGAGCCCATCACAACCTCAGGGCGTACGAAGGATTTGTGACTGGGATCGCAGCATCCAATGCGATGTGACGGCAGCCTGGGCTGCGCGTGGCAGCCGCGGTGGCGTTCTCTCCCACTCCGGTCGTTGCTTCGCACCAAATTTCCGGTGAGCAGCATGAGCATCCCCGAGCACATTCGGACCGGAGCGTTTCTTCAGGAGCTGACCACACCGGAAAAAGACACGCGTGACGGAAAACCTGAGCGTCATCTCCCCTCCCTGCAAATCACACTGGAGGGATACGCCCGGGCTAGCCCCGGCCTGAAGCCACAGCGGTTGACACCGATCGGACGCTCGGTCGCATCGCCGCACTCATCTCTAACAGCCGCTTCTGGCGACATGGTCTCCTTCTGGTGACCGAAGATGACGCGCAGCACGGCATCGATCACGTGAGTGGGTGCCGGACAGTCGGGCTTGCCATCGGTGCGCACGCCAAGCCCCGCGCCGTAGATTCGAATCACGACACGGACCTGAGCTTGACCCGAGCGATCCTTGAGATCCTCGAGAGTCCACCGCGGACTGAGTCTGCGAGCACGGCCCGCCCGAGGCCAAGTATCTTTACCTAGGCAGTATGATGGGACGCCCTACATCCACTGGGTCCCCGAGGTCAAGCTAGACGTGTTGTATCCCTCCGTCGCCCTTGTGCAAAGCCTTGGGGAAGCAAGCCGCACTGTAGTCATCGGCCACGAATTTCTCTGAGGTGGACGACATCCCACAGCAGTTCCTCAACCAGAACCTCCGGGGAATGCTCAAGGATGCGGCGTAGCGGTGCCGAAGCGCTGGGATGAGCAACGCGCTAATCGGCTCTGATTCCGCGCGGAAGGCACCGGGCATGCCATAAAGAATGCGCTACCCGAACGACCTCACAGTGAGGTGGGCCAGTTGCGTCCAGCGGGTTCGCCCGGTCGGGCGAAGGCAGGCGGCAAGAAGTCGTACGTATCATGCATCCAATCGCTCAGCTTGCGCATGAGTTCATGAAGGACATCCGCGTGGGCAGGATCGGTAGCCAGATTGTGGAACTCGTTGGGATCGTTCTTCAGATCGTAGAGCTCCAGCATCGGCCGGCTCGGCTCGAACAACTGCAGGTGATGCCGAGCCAGTGTCCCACGCCGCTGCTCTCGTTTCAAGGCCGCCCAGCTAGGGGAGTCCTCGATATCCCAAGCCGGCCGGTAGGGGAAGTGGGGCGCGGCATTGAAAATCAGTTTCCAACGCTCGGTACGCACACAGCGTATGGGGTCGAAATTGTCGTGCCAGTTCCTTTCCGCAAAAACCGCGTCGCGCTTATGGTACTCCCGACCCAACAGCAAGCCGAGGAAACTTCGCCCCTGCATCTTTTCTGGCGGCCGCACACCTGCTACGTCCAACCATGTTGCCGGCAAGTCGACGTGTGAGATGAGCTCGTCCACTACGCGGCCCCCTTTAACGCGCTCCGGCCACCAAACGATGAGGGGCACCCGGATCCCGGGATCGTAACAAGTGCCCTTGGCGCGAGGGAACGGCATGCCGTTGTCGCTGGTCACCACGACCATCGTGTTTTCGGCGAAGCCGTACCGACGCAACAAATCCATCAGCTCCCCGCATTCGGTATCGAACCGGGCGATGGCGTCGTAGTACCGGGCCAAGTCCTGCCGGACCTCAGGCGTATCTGGGAGAAATGCGGGAACGGGCACCCGCGACGGGTCGTGAACCGACTGTGCAGTGCCTGAGGGGTAAGGGCGATGCGGGTCGGTAGACCCGAACTGCAAGAAGAAGGGCCGGCCTCTGGGCAACGCCTGAAAGAACCGTTCGAAAGACGTGCCGGCATCGCCGTAAAAATCCCAGCGCTTGTTGAACTGCTCACCCTGGTGAACCTTTCGGAAAGCACCCACAAAATACCCTTTGTCTTTTAGGCCTTCCAGGAAGGTCCATTCCCAAGGGGGCATCGGCGTGTGCAACCGGGAGGTTGCCGTAGTGTGTGGCGTGCACCCGGTGAAAATGGCTGACCGGTTTGGACTACACTGAGGCGAAGCTACGAAACAGCCCGTGAATCGAACGCCTTCAGCGGCCAGGCGATCGATGTTGGGGGTGCGGACCACTGGGTCCCCGTAACAACCCAGATGGGGCTGGCTCTGGTCATCGGACATCAAGAGGACGATGTTCGGGAGCCTCGACGTGCCCCCACGGATTGCCGGCGCCAGGCTTGTGGCCAGACCAGCTTGAACCAGTTGTCGGCGCGTTACCTTCATCGAACCGTCACCCAAATAGGGCTACTCCAGGCCATCTCACCGTCGGCTTGTTGGATGCGCACGTAGTAATAGCTCTCTCCTAGCGCCAGATCGCGGTCCTCATACTCGAGCGTCAGTTCCTGGACCATCGGGTGCTGGGTGAGCACAAAGCGATTGTTCTTGATGATATCCAGCTGCCGGATAGGAGCAGTGCCGATGACTCGGATCCAGAGCTTGAAGCCCCGGCCCGCTGTAAGAACGTCTCCTTGCAGATACTCCCGGCCTTCGGGCGTTTTCAGCCGGTAGTCCAGGATGATGTTGTCGGTGGCGGCATAGGAATGCCGCCGTCTCATCGCTTCCAGCAGCCCCTCCCGGGTGAACTCCTCGGCAATGGTGCATGCGTAAGAGATGTGCGTGGACAGGTGATCCGAGGAGGCTTGTACGCCCAGCTTGTACCCTTTGGCCCAAGCGTTCCATACGTACCCAGCTGGCCGGAAACCGCCCGGCGCTGTCCATGGCTTATTGCCCCAAGCAGCTCGTGGTGCTCCTTCGTACTCCGCCGACACTCTGTCGCCCTGATAGATTTCCACCAGGGGTTCGACTTCCGGATCGTTATCTCGCCAGTCCGTGCCCATATTGGTTGCCGAGGTGTGGGAGATGGCGATGCCAGCGTATTTCTTCAGGTAGGCGTAAAGGGCTGCTGCGCCGGTCTTTCCCTTTGTCTCCTCGGGCGGAATGGG
>JAUQPO010000037.1 GCA_030550335.1 Acidobacteriota bacterium | reverse complement strand
GGTTATCCGCAAGCCCTAAAATGCGAAAGCGGCGGGCGCGGCTGTAACTAGCCCCCTTCAACATGTCACACACAAAGTGAGTGGCCGTCGCCGCGCTGCCCCCGTTGCCGCACACGAAGATCTGCTGGCCATTGTCCCGCGCCTGGCGAAGCCAGTGAACTAGCTGCTCTACCTTCTCCACATCGATTTTCTTGAGCGCCTCATCCAGTGCGGCTAGGTAGCCGCGGAAGAATTCTGTGGGACTCATCATGATTCTTTCCTCACGAACTACTCATTCGACCTGGCAGGCTGTCCACTCTCTGGCTCTCTTTTCTGCGAGGACTTTCGCCCCCCACAAGACCGAGTCATCGCCCAGGGCCGCAGGCACCACATCCACCCGGGCCCGCGCCCAGCTGGTAATCTGGATCCCCAGCTCCCGGCGGAGCGGTTCGAACAGCCGTTCCCCCGCCTTGCTGATCCCACCGCCGATCACTACGCGGGCTGGGTTGAGTAACATGATGCAGTTCTTGATGCCCCGCGCCAGGTCTACTACGTAGCGGCGCACGAACTCCGGATCCTCGAACAAGACCTCAGCAGGTCGTCTGTAGTCGCGTTCCAACCACAAGCCCGAGCACATCCTCTCTAAGCAACCGTAAGCACCGCATAAACACTGAGGACCGTCCGGGCGCACCGTTGTGTGACCGATTTCGCCCGCCATCGAATCCGCGCCGCGATAGACCTCGCCGCCGATGACGATGCCGCCTCCAATGCCCGTGGAGATGGTCATGTAAAACAACGGATCGTAGCCTCGCCCGGCGCCATGGTACGCTTCGCCTAGAGCGCCCACGTTCGCATCGTTATCCATCACGCAAGGGATGCCCAGGCGTGCCTGGAGCTCGTCGACGAGCGGGTAGTCCGACCAGCCCTCCACATGGGTCGACAGGGCGACGCGCTGCCGGTCATACAAGACCGGTCCTCCAAAACCGATCCCGCACCGCGCTGGCCGAAATTCCTCGCACCAGGGCTTGGCAATCGCAACCAGCTGTTCCACCATCCACGCCGGCCCTCCCTCCCGGTGCGTCCGGCGGGTCACACGACGAACCATCTGGTCGCCACAGAAAACCGCTAGCGAGAACTTGGTCCCCCCGATGTCGATCGCCAGTGTAGGCATCACTCCTCCACACCAATGGACTGCTGGGACCGCTCTGCCTCCAGCACTTCTTCAGGGGATGCCGTTCCTGTGCCAGGTTTCATAATGGTCACCGAAGCTACGAGGTTGCCGACTCGCGCTGCGAGCAAAGGATCCCGCGTGAGCGCCAGTGTGATAGCGGCACCAGCGGTAAAGCTGTCCCCGGCACCACAGATGTCCACCGGATGTTCCACAGGCCGCGTGGGCACTACGTGCTCTCCCGTGTCGTCGACGACCAGCGCACCTTCGGGGCCTCGGGTGACGAACATCCAGGGAGCACCTACGTGCCGGCGCAGTAGGCCGTAATCCACGCGCCCGAACAATCGCTCGCAAGCCGCCGCCGCTTCCTGTTGGTTCGGCTTAATGATCACTCCACGGTATTCCGCAATCCGCACCCGTGAGTCCACCCAGAAGATCTTCCCCGGATGCTGGCGAGCTAACTGCTGAAGTAGCTCTCGAACAGCCGGACTCACCACGCCACCCTGGTTGGTCTCGGCCTGATCCGCCACGATCACGACGTCGAACTCCTCCACGCACCGGCGCAAGCGCTCCCGGATCTCACGGTCGCAACGCTCAGGCAGCTGGCGCACATTGACGAAATCCACACGGGGCAAGTCCTCGCGTCCAGTTCGAGCGTTCAGTAGCTTCGTATAGGTGAACGTCTGGATGGTGGGCTCCTCGATCAGCATGGTGTGATCGATACCGCGTTCCTCCAGCCCACGCCGAAGCTCGTAGCCGAACCCATCGGAGCCGATCACCCCCAGCACAGCCACACGCCCGACTTTCAAGGCCACTAGATTGTTGGCCACCGTACCCCCTGCGCCGGGTGTGACCTCCGTATGTACGACACCGATCCGCGGGATGCCCGTCTCGCGGGAGGGCTCGGCCAGCTCCGGATCATAAGTACACCAGCGGTCCAAACAAATGTCGCCCACCACAAGCGCACTCACGCTAGGGAACTTCGCTAGAATCTCAGCAACCCTCATGCCGCCTCCAGCAACACGCGCCGCAACGCTGGGATCGTCGCCCGATGGGCCCCGCGGAAGTAAAAGCTCTCCCCGCCATCGGCCACGGTGCGCACGAGGATCGTCTTCAGCGGTCGGAAGTAGTACGCGGGATCGGTCTTCGGTGGTTCCTGCCGAAAGTCTTTGGGCAACTGCAATAGGTCGAAAACGGCCGTAGCAAAATGCCGGATCTCGCGGCCTTGCTGCCGCGCGACGTTTCGGGCCATCGCCAAAGCCTTGAGGTAAACCTCTGGGGCCATCACTGCAGAACCGAACGCCATTAACACACCGCCTTCAAGGCGCTCTACTGTCGCGGCGAAGATCAGGAAGTCGCGGTAACTGGTCTCGCCCAACGCCGCGCCATTGCAATTTGGATGCTCGTGAATGATGTCGTACCCGATGCCCACATGAACCGTCGCCGGAATCGAGAGCCGGTAGGCGGCCGCTAGAATGCTCAGCTCCTTATGCGGCAAGCCATCTAGCTCAATCCGCCGGCCAACGTTCTCGCCCAACCCCAGGCCCAACTCGTAGGCCTCCTGGATGATCTCATTGAGCTTGCCTGTTTCCTCCCATAAGCCGAATTCGCCTGTGCGGATGTACCGTGCCACGCTTTCCGTCGTAGCGCCGATCAGGGCAAGCTCATAATCGTGGATCGCGCCGGCACCGTTCATCGCGATGTGGTCGATGAAGCCCCGTTCCATCAAGTCGATCAGATGCCGGCTTACACCTGCCCGGACGACGTGAGCACCCATCATTAGGATGCGAGCCGCCCCAGTATCCTTGGCACGCCGGATCCACGAAGCGAGCTTCGGCAAGTCGGGATGTTCGAACGGTGGTACGGGATCTTCCAGATTCAGCCACCAGCTCAGCTCCAGGTCATGCTGGCGCTGCGCCAAGGGTTGCAATCTGAGCCGACTACGATCGAAAAGCCGGTACCGCGAACCCATTCTCTATGGATCCTCCAGGCGCTCAGTTTTGATCGCCGAACAAGATCTGCAACAACTCTTCGCGCTCCAAGTAATTTGGAATGATCAAATCGGCTCCCACACCAATCAGACGTTGCCGCTTCCAGGGATTGACCTTCTGGCATTCCGGCTCGTCGGTGGCTACCCCGACCGCCACGCCACCTACCTGCTTCACGTTCTCGATCTCCACGTACCCGTCGCCAAAGCCCAGGATTTGCTCCCCACTGACGCCCATCGTGGAGATGATCTGTTGAATCAGGATCGCTTTGGAAAAGCGCTTGTAGTCGTCCAGAGCGCCGTACACGCCCCCGTCAAAATATTTCGAGATATCCAGGAGGTCCGCCTCGTGGCGGGCGTACTCCTGGTCGGTACCGCTCGCCAGGTACATCTTCAAGCCGCGCGCTTTCAGGCTCTCCAACAGCTCTCGAGCTCCGGGCACTAAGTACTTCTCTGGCGGCGCCTCGCCGCGCTCCAGCTCCCGCACGCGATCCTTGATCTTTTCCCAAAGCAGTTGCAGGTAACGCTTCTTGTACTCGAGTGGATCCAGGGGTGTGCCACCCCGCTTGCGCACTTCTTCCGCCAGAGCGATCATCTGGTAAATCGTCTGCTTGCCCGTCAGGCGCGTCACAAACTCCGTGACGATCTCTCGCAGCTGGTCCTCAGTCTCGCCGGTTTTGAGCTCGAGCAGGATCTCCACCATCATCGGGATCATCACATCCTGCCAACCTGTGCGAATCAGCGACAACGTCCCGTCGAAGTCGAACAGTACGACGCGGGCTTGACGGGCCGAGACGGGTCGGATGAGCTCGATCATACAGACTCCATTCTAGGTGAAGGCGCACAGTGCCTCGCGCCTGCCTTACTGGAAGCGAGCGAGTACCGGCATGTGCGGTGGATCTGCGGCGTAGTGGAATGCTTTGACGCCTCGGCTTACGATCGTGAGCGGGGCCTCAAGGACCCAGTTCCTTCAAAAGCTTCTCGATGGGGCCTCGCTCCTCCGGATCGGGTTTGCTCTGAAGCGCCCGGCGCAATTCCTGACGGGCCCGGTCGCGCTCGCCTTTCCGAGCCAAGGCGACCGCCAAGTGGTACCGCCAAGCCGCTACCTGGGGATGTTGGCGTACGAGAGGTTCCAGAATATTGAGCGCCTCGTCATAAAGACCCCGCTTCACGTAGACCCAGCCCAGCGTGTCGGCGATCCGCGGATCCTGCGGAGCCTGGCTGCGAGCCCGTTGCGCGAGCGTCAGTGCACGATCCAGCTGCTCGGAGCCTTCGGCCAGCAAGTACGCCAGGTTGTTAGCCGCGATCACGTGGTCCGGATCGATGGCCAGCACTTTCTCGTAGTAGCTCTTTGCCTTCGCCAGGTCGCGCCGTTGTTGCGCCACCATCCCCAAAGCCAGCAGGGTTTCCGTATCTTTGGGCGCCAGTTGTTCGGCCTGCCGAAGCCATTGCTCAGCACGATCCAAAGCTCCCTTCCGGGCGTGAAGAACCCCGAGTTGGCGGCGAGCCACGGCATTCTTCGGATCCGAGGCAGCAATCGCCTCATATTCCCGGATGGCGTCATCCAACTTGCCCGCTTGCGCTAGCCCCTGGGCGTACGCCAGTCGGTATCCCACGTTAGCTGGCTCTTGTTTGATCCGTTGCTGGAGCAAGGCAAGGGCTTGATCCATCTTCCCCTGCACCGCTTGGACCTCAGCCAGGCCCAGTACCGCCCGCGGATCCGCCTGCGGCCCTTCGGTCAGCCGGCGGAAAAGCTTCTCGGCCTCGTCGAACCGTTTCTCCCGCATCCGGACCAGCGCCAGACCGTAGACCAGGTCGTTGGCTTCGGGGTGACGTTGCACGAATTGCTCCAGGACCTTGGCAGCGCGGTCGATTTCGTTCGAACCCAGTAACGCTTGAACCTGAATCGCAGCGGCCAGCAAATCGTCTGGATTCGCCCTGAGCAACTCCTCGGCAATAGCTAGCGCACGGCCATAATCCTGCTTGCCCAAGTAAGCCCTCGCCATTCCATGGCGTGCAGCCACGTAACCCGGAGCCACCCGTAAGGCCTCCTGGTACTCTCGGATCGCGTCATCCCAACGGCGGCGCATCCGGTACCCCTCGGCCAGGTTGTAACGAATGACTGGGTTGTCTGGCACTGCACGCACACCAGCTTCGAGATCGGCAATCGCTGAATCCAACTCTTCTGGTTTGGCTTGCTGCAACCGCAGTGCTCCACGCAGAGCCAGCACCAGACCGTCTTTGGAGTCCTCTTTCAGCAACCTCTCCACCAGCTGCAGCGCCTCTTCGCGCCGTCCCGCCAAGCCCAACACTTCCGCCTTGTTCCGCTGGTAGCGCCTTGCCTGCTTGGGCTGAGCCTTCGTGGCCTGATCGAGCACCCGCAAGGCTTCATCGAACTGTCGCAAACGGGTCCAGAAGTTCGCCACCTGCTCGAAAACCTCTGGGTAATCGTTGTGTCGGCTCAGCAATGCCTCAATGTGAGCTCGCGCTTGTGGCTGCTGGCCTGTTGCCCAAAAGTGCCGAACCAATTGCATCTGGTAGAGCAACTCTTTGGGGTTGTTGGCAGACTTTTCTCGGAGAACCGCCTCCGCCTGGTCCATTTGCCGACGGAGGACGTAGTTCAGGTAAAGGAAGTCGTACATCTCCGGCTCGTGCGGATGTTGCTTGATCCAGGCGCGAGCCCGCTGCTGGGCTTCATCCCACCGGCCCGCCGCCGCAAGGGCCTCAGCCAGAGCAACCTGTGCGCGGCCATCATCCGGCCGCTTGTCCACCGCTGCTTGGAGTTCCTTGATGGCCTGCTCGTAATCCCGCTGAGCGAGGGCCACCATCCCGCGCACCCTGTGCCCTTCGGCCGAGTTCGGGACGTGTTGGTCCAGTTGCGCGAGCAAGCCTTGGAGCTCTGAGAGCAGCGGCTTGCGTGTTTCCGGGTCAGCCAGATAGGCAGCGAGGTAGAGATCGGCCAGCTGGCCGTAAGCGTCGACGTTGGCCGGTTGTAGCTCCACTGCACGCCGAAACGCCGCAACTGCATCCTGCGGGCGATTCAGTTTCAGGTAGGTCAGACCCAGGCGGTGATAGGCTTCACCAAACCGGCGATCGTACTGGATGGCGCGGCGGTAGATGATCGAAGCTTCGCGGTACTTGCCCTGTGCGTAATACCGATTGCCGACCGCCAGCAACCGCCGTTTGGTCGATTCCGGGTCCCGGCTGCAACCGACAAACCAGACCGCAAGGACGAGCAACGGGATGGCAAACCATCTGGTTCGGGGAAAGTTTCGTACCGTCACCTTACCCTCTGGCTCCAATATAAGTAGTCGCCGGATCACCTATAGCCTCGCACTACATCAGTACTGCTCGTCATGAACGGCGACCCAAGGACGGTTTCGGGTCGCGCCGCTGCGCGACGATCGGCCTCAACGTCGCCACCTGGTGCAGCACGTTATACCAGAAGGGCGCACCCAAGCTCAGAAAGACCACGGTCATCAGGGTCCCTAACAAATGCCGTTGGCCTTCGGCAATGGCTTCGCCCTGGGTGGCCGGATCCATCCGCAACCACTCCAGGTAGTTGAATCCGGGTAGCGGACTGGGGACAAGCTGCAACCGCAGTTGCGCCAGTTCATTCCGGATCTGGTCGTACTGGTCCAAGATTTCTTCAAGGCTGGTCTGTGCTGGCTGCTGGGAAGACGGTTGTGGCTGTACGAGCAATTGATTGGTTTGGGCCTGCCAATTTTCCAACTTCTGCAAGAGCTCCACACGTAACTCCTCGCTGGTCGCCAGCTGGCTGTAAATCGACAACGCATCGATGTGCAGGCCCAAAGCTCCTACAAGAGCCACCAGCACGGTAATCGCCCGAGTGCTAGCAACGAATCGTTCGGTGGTTCGCAACATGACCACGTCGAACCACCGTTCTAGGCTTTCCGGCAGCGAGCTTCGCCCAAGGCAGTCTCGCAAGGCCTCTCGAACAGTCGGCTCGAGACGGACAACCGGGTTCGCCACTAGGTCCTCGACTAACTGGACGAGCTCCTCTTTGCCGACCGCAGAAGTCGCCCGGTTGAACGTGTGGGCCACCGCAGGATGCTTCAACACCGCGCGGGCGATCTTTCCCGCCGTAGCACGATCCAGATCCGGCCACACCTGCACAAACAGGCGCGCCAAGCCGCGCGCCAGGTGCCAGCCGCGCAAGTTCAACAGCACGATCACCGCCTGGACGAGCGTCGTAACCAGAAGGCTCAGTAGCAGCATCACCAGGCTGAAACCAAGCACGGTGTCCAGATGTCTCAGCATCGCCGTCCGCTCCCGCTCGCCCCGATTTCTGCTCGATCAGTCGTCGGGCACAGCGAACCTATCCCCGGTCTCATGAACCCATTGTTTGAGCCGCTCGATCAATTTCCGACGCTCCGCCCGATAACGGTTGTTGTGAGCCAGGTTGACCAGCTCGTAGGGATCTTCGTTGAGATTGAACATCAGCCAAGAAACGTTCTCGAAACACACGTACTTCCACCCATCGTCGGTCACGATGCCCCGATAGGGCTTGTTGATACTGTGAGGATGTCCGGTAGGCACCACGCATTGCAGGTAGACGGAGTCGGGGCGAGGGCGCGGGCGCCCGTGCAACCGGTACCCCGAAAAGTCCTGCCCTTCCATCCAGTCCGGTACGGGCAAACCGCACAACCCCAGTGTCGTCGGAGCGATGTCCACCGCACTGATTAACACTGGTGTGTCGCCAGTCAGCCGGCCGTCATAGCGCATCCGCTCGCCAGCAATGATCATGGGAATTCGGATCGATTCCTCAAATGGGTTCGTTTTGCGATACATCCCGTGGGAACCGTGCATATCGCCGTGATCGGAGAAGATCATGATGTGCGTGTTGAAGAGCAGACCTGCCTCGTCTAAGGCCCTGAGGATGCGGCCGATGTTGGCATCCCAGTTTTCGATCATGGCGTAATAACCTGCTAGGTCTCGCCGCGCGGTCTGCTGAACGCTAGCCACACAAGGCACGTTCGGCCGCAAAACGAGTTGCCCGCCGTTGTACCGGCGCATGTATTCTGCAGGGGCCACGTAAGGGTCGTGTGGTGGCTGAACTGACAAGACCGCGAAAAAGGGCTGGCCTTTGCCGCTCCGCGCCAGTCGCCCGCGCTCCTTGATGTATTCGATGAAAAGATCCGTCAGTGCGTCGGTTTCGTACCCTGGCAGCCGGTAGTGGAACGCGTCCTTTCCTTCTCCCCCGTGGACCCAACAGTCCCACTGGCTGTTGTTATTCTCGTATCCCACCCAAGTCTGGAAGCCTCCGCGACGATGCGGTGGCACGATATGCATTGCCGCCCGGCCGTCTTTCTCATGAAAGCCATCCAGGTGCCACTTGCCGAAGTAGGCCGTGTGGTAGCCAGCCTCGTTGAACACATGGGCAATGGTCTTCTGTTCCTCCGGCAACGGGTATTCGTGCCCCGGAACGCAATGGTGTGGGTAACGCCCGGTCAACAGGCTTCCCCGAAACGGGCAACACAACGGGAACCCAGAGGTCGCCCGGGTGAAGTTCACACCCAAACTGGCAAGGTTGTCCATGTTGGGTGTATGGACATTGGGGTCGCCATTCGCACCCAACGCTTGCCCACGATGCTGGTCGCCGAACAACCAAATGACATTCGCGCGGGTAGGGGCCGGCTGGCGGACGAGTGCGGCCCCGGCTAGTGGGCCGAGGCCCGCGGCCTGGTGGAGCGCCCCCACTACGCTCGCTCTTAGAAACGACCTGCGGCTCAGCATGTCACAACCATATTCCCACGCGCACCGCAACCTGCACTTTCGGACTCAGGCCTTGGCTGGGCCGGGCAAGCTCATCGCGCTAGGCCCTTTTGGCAAGTCCACGCACACCACCCAGTGATCCCGTTGAACGAGATAATTCCACGAGCCGAGCGCTTCCTCTCGCTCCACCCGCGATAATGGGCGTGGCCGACCGTTCGCATAAAAAACTGGCTGGGCGGAAGGGGCCGGACCATCCACGCGGAAAGTAAATTGCGGGCAAGCATACGGGGCATGGAATCTGACTCGAACACCGTCGACCTCGATCGTGGTCAACTCCTTCGCAGCCCAATAACGCGCGATCTCCGAAAGCTTCATCCACTGAATGCGCCAGCCGTATCGTTCCCGGAGCCGGCGGACCACCTCCTGGAACGCCTGGAAACCCAATTCCTGGCCGTTGTAATAAATGCCCGTCCAGTGGGAGACCAGGACGGCCGGCTCACCCCGTTCGATGACTTCGACCAACCGGCCCCGCTGCAGGTCCGGCGTGATGTACCGATCCGGCTCTGGCTTCTGTGTGGCGTCCCAGTTGCCCGTCCAGTCACCCGTGCAACCGATGATCGAAACGACGCACTCCGGATCCGTGCCCGTGATGTTCCGGGCGTACTCCACACGCGGCGCCACGCTCGCCTCCCCCTCGGAAATCACATTGCGGAAGTAGTGAGGAATCTCGGTGCCGTAAACGTCCCGGCAAGCTTGGAATGTGGCTTGAGCCAGTTGCGCCAAAGCTCCGTAGCCAAAGCCACCCGGTGTCGTAATGCCTTCGCAGGGCAACCCGATGTTGCGCAAGATGCGCAGCGCATACGCGATGTAAGCTGCGATCTCGTCCACGGACTTGCCTTCCGTCCAGCGCCAGTTTTCCATGTACCGTGGGTTGACCTCCGGATAGGGGTGACCCGTCTTTAAATCGATCACGCGCGTGTGCGTCACCATCTCCGGGTGGATATCCCAGTTGGGCACCATCAACTTCCGCACCAGCTCGATGCTGGCCTCCAGCTCCTTGCTCGTCCAGCCCGGCAATAACCGGTCCAGCCTTCCCACACAGGCTGGATACGGCACCACGCTGTACTTACCCTTCACCCCTTGCTCAGCGCACCATTCGCCGAATTTCCGCACGAAGCTGTCCGGGATCTCCACCGGCATGCTTCGCCAATCCTGGTGGTACCGTTGGTATCCCCAAGCCTCTGCAAACTGCGGGATAGCAAAGCGGTTCAAGTTCACTAGGCAGGTCGAATCATCAATGATGAAGGAGACGGGGACGCGAAGCCGTGGATTGACTACCGTGATTTGCGGCGCCTGCCACGGCCGCTCGCCCAGCCATTGGGCTTGAGAGCGAAGCACCGACGCCCAACCAGTTGTCGCGAGAATCCATTGCCTGCGGGTAAGGCGCATCGTGACCCTCCTCCCCCGTACCAAATCAGGTCCGCTCCTCAAACAGAGTCGCCGACTGTTTCACTACTACCACAGGCGACTAGGCCACCCAGTACTACAGCTGGATGACCAGAACGAAAACTTACCACCCGGGGCCGTACCGATCTTTAAGATCCAACCAAAGTGCGGGCCCAGAACGCATGCCTCGGTTCGGTTTCAACTCATGGTAGGGGCGAAAATGGTAAGTCAGGCCTGACACTGTGTCTATGGACCCCCAGTCACCGCCTTTGGCCCGCTGGCGCTTGCACCGGCGCTTGTACGACTGGATGATGCAATGGGCCCTGAGTCCGCACAGCCAGCTCGCATTGTTTTTGCTGGCCTTCGCCGAGTCGAGTATCTTCCCTATCCCTCCGGATGCGCTCCTGATCGCGCTCGTGTTAGGAGCGCCCAACCGTTGGTTCATGCTCGCCGCTGTCTGTACCACAGGCAGCGTCCTGGGAGGCATCGCCGGTTACGGGATTGGTCGGTTCCTTATGGACACCATCGGTATGTGGATCATCGACTTGTACCACGCCCAGGCCCACTACGAACGCGTCATGAGCTGGTACCGGCAATACGATTTCTGGATCGTGTTTACCGCCGCTCTGACGCCGATCCCTTACAAAGTGTTCACCATCGCTTCTGGGGCCTTCCATATGAACCTGCTGGGCTTCACCGTAGTCTCCCTGGTCGGACGGGGCAGCCGCTTCCTTCTGGTCGCCAGCTTACTGCGACTGTTCGGTGAGCCCATCCGGCGGTTCATCGATCGCTATTTCGACTGGCTAGCGTTGGCTTTCGTGATCTTGCTGGCAGGCGGGTTCGCCCTGCTACGATATGCCCGATGATATCTCGCCGTGGTGACCGGCGGATCCGCAAGTCACTCATGTTGCAAACCGCGGCAGGGGCGGGTACATCCCAATCGCAAAGGACGCGCAAAGACGCACGAGCAGGCCACCTACACTCTAAGCCATCAAGCCAAATCCGGTATGTAGCGGCCCGGATTTGGAGAGCAGCACAGCCAGGACAGCCGATGACAGAATTAGGACGCCACGCACGGAAGCTAGCGCACGATCCACTGCTGGGCTGCCCGTGACTCACCCAGCCAGCCGAGTGAAATCCACTCCAGAAGCCACTTCAGTCTGCTCAAGCAAGTAGTCGAGTGCACGGCGTAATGCCCCTCGCCGTTCCTCCACGGAGTCCGAACGAATTTCCAACTCAATGGCGCACCAGCCCCCGTAATCTACCTCCTCCAAGGCTTGGAAGAAGCGAGCGAAGTTGACCTCGCCCTCCCCCGGCGTCAGAAAAACGTTCTGCCCCCGGGCATCGCGCAAGTGAACGTAGCCGATGCGCTCCCGAAAGCGCCATACCGCCTCTTCGGGCTTGACTCGAGCCGCCACCAAATGGCTGGTGTCGAGCAATATATCGACGTTGTCCTCGCCGATCTCGTTCAGCAGGAACTCCGCCTCGTCCAAGCTCCGGCACAAGCCATTGCGGTGAGGTGCCTCAACGTTCAGTCTCAATCCCCGTGCTTCGGCACGCTGCGCGATCTTCTTTAACCCCTGGGCCTGCCGGACGGCGTGTTCGCGGAAGCCATTCCGGTCAGCCACGGGTAGACCGCAGTGCACGTTCAAGGCCGGCACTCCCAATTCGCTGGCCAGGCGCAGGTAGGCGTCGGCGCGCCGGAGAATCACCTGCGGGTCGACACCCGGCTGGTTGAAGTCCCCGGGCACGGCGGTCACCCCAGTGACCTGCAGCCCGTGCTCTGCGAGCATACTGTGCAATTGCTGCCAATCTTGTTCCCGGGCCCGCAGCGGATCGAAGTGCGGGCAAAACCCGGGAATAGTGACCAGATCAATCGCCGTCAATCCGGCCGCCCGAATCTCACCGAGAGCTTCCCTCAAGGGGAGAATACGAAACGTGCTCGTGGAACAAGCAAGACGAATTGCCATTAGCGGATCTACAGCTACCTATAGCAAACCCTCCGGCAGATTCTCCTGCACCAGCTCTCAAGGCCAAGACGGCAAAGCCTCCCGAACTAGCCGAGCGAACGCCCAACGGTAGAATGGAGACGTGCAGCTCCCGATTGCCTGGATCCTGCTCGGCTCTCTAGCGTGGATGGGCCAAGCTCTGGAATTGCTGGAGCAGGCTCCACCACACATCGATCAGGCACTGCGTGAGCGCGTCCGCCTGTTCTACCAAGCGCACGTGGATGGTAAGTTCCGCATGGCCGATACGGTCGTGCACGAAGACAGTAAGGACGCATTTTTCGCGGCCGAGAAACGCCGGTACAAAAGCTTCGAGATTCTCAAGATCCAGTACTCGGAGAATTTCACGCGGGCGCGCGTGACTGTAGTGGTGGACAGTGAATTCCAGATGCCGGGCGCAGGGCAAATCCCGGTCAAAATTCCCTTGACGAGCCTGTGGAAGTACGATCAGGGCCAGTGGTGGTGGTACGTGGAACCTCCGGAAAAAACGCAGGAGACCCCTTTCGGGTTGATGAGGCCGGGGATGGGCTCCGAGCAAACAGCGAGCGTATTCCCACGTCAGTTGCCTTCGCCGGAAGAACTTCGCAAACAGGTTCAGATCGACAAATCCCAGGCCCGGCTTAAAGCGAACAGCGATTCTGAAGATCGCATCGTTGTGACCAATCGTACTCCTGGACTGGTGAAGGTATCGCTCCACGGACCCAAATTGCCTGGCCTGGAGGCTTCCATTGATAAGCCGAATCTACAAGCGGGCGAGCAAGCCACCATCAGTTTCCGCTACCGGCCGTCAGGAGAAGCGCCGAAGAGAGCCCTTCGAGTGGAACTGCAGATTGAGCCCTTGGAGTTGCTGATCCCGGTGGAAGTGGTGTTTGAGCACACCGAAGCTGGCCAGGGCACGAGCTTGCCCAGTCCTAAATGATGGCCACAAGGCACGACTGGCGGCGAGGCTAACTCAAGCCCTGGCTGGCTCTCCGACCAGCCCCGCATGCGAGCCAAGAACTCAAGACGACCATGAGCACCGACGTCTGCCCTACGAGCCGGCGCCAGTTTCTTACCGTCCCCGCAGCGCTCCACTCTTTCCTCATTTCGAAGCCTTCAGCACGCCGCTTCAACGTCCTGTTGATTTTGGTCGACGACCTGCGGCCTCAGCTTCGCTGTTACGGGCACAGCCAAATGAAAACGCCTCACATCGACCAACTGGCGGCGGAAGGCCTGCGATTCGAGCGGGCTTACTGTCAGCAGGCGCTGTGTGCACCCTCGAGGGTGAGCCTGCTGACTGGCGCGCGACCTGATACGACACGCGTCTACGACTTGCAAACGCCGCTTCAGACGCTGCGCCCGGGCTTGGTGAGCCTGCCGCTGCACTTCCGGAAACATGGCTACGAGACCGTCTCGCTCGGAAAGGTGTACCACCATCTGCGCGAGGATCCGCTGGCTTGGAGCGAGCCGCCCTGGCGCCCCAAAGGGAATTGGGCCGGAGGTGGCTACGTACTCCCCTCCTCGATCGGCTTGGTACGCAAGCGCGATGCCGCCCTGGCAGCCTGGCAAAAGGCACACTCGCGCGGACAACTTCCCCAGACCGGCTTCGGGCCACCTTGGGAGGCGGCGCCCGCTCCAGATCATGCTTATCCAGACGGGCAGATCTGCGAGCGCGCCATTGCCGAACTCCGTCGATTGCGACACCGACCGTTTTTTCTGGCAGTAGGCTTCCACAAGCCTCACCTACCCTTCACGGCTCCCAAAAAGTACTGGGACCTATACCAGCCCGAAGAACTGCCTCTCCCGGAACGTCGCCGCTGGCCAGACAACACGCCCGAGATCGCGACCACCAATTGGAGTGAACTGAGGGCTTATGCCGGCATTCCCAAAAGGGGCCCGCTAGACGACCGCATAGCGCGGCGGTTGGTCCATGGTTACTACGCGTGCGTGAGCTTCATCGATGCGCAGATCGGCAAACTGCTGGCCGAGCTCGACCGCTTAGGGCTGCGGCGCAACACCATAGTGGTGCTCTGGGGAGACAATGGCTGGAAACTGGGCGAGTACGGCGCCTGGTGCAAGCATACCAACTTTGAGCTGGACACTCGCATACCGTTGATCATCTCCATCCCTGGCCAGAAAAACGCCGGCAAATCCACGAAGGCTCTGGTAGAGTCGGTCGACATCTATCCGACCCTTGCGGAAGTGTGCGGGCTGCCTATCCCGGCCCATTGCGAGGGCATCAGCCTACTGCCCCTCGTCGAGGACCCAGAGCGCAGATGGAAGCAGGCGGCGTTCAGCCAGTATCCCAGGAGCCCGTTGATGGGATACTCAGTGCGCACGGAGCGCTGGAGGTACACCGAGTGGATCGACACCACCAGGCAGGAGGTCAAAGCCAGGGAGCTTTACGACCACTCCAGCACAGATACACCCAGCGCGAATCTGGCCGGGTTGCCGACGTACCGGGAGACTGTGAATCGGCTTTCTGCGCTCTTGGATCGGGGGCGGGGTTGGCGAAAGGTCCAAAGTGAGCTAGCCCGACGCTACTAGCCCCATGGGTTGGGGAGAGCCCAACAGCTGGGCTAACGGCCAAAGGGCTGGCAAGCGGCTTGCTCAGGCTCTGGAGGAGGTGGTGCGCGGTGGGGAGTCCGCGGCAGCCAGAAGACGCTCGCGCGAAGACGGTGACGCGGCTGCATTTGGAGAAGACTTGCGGCAGCCCTCTGACCAGAGGCGCCCAACTACCCAGGGTGACAATTTCCTGCCAGGTGCACCCCACTGCCAAGCAGCTGACACGCCTCCAGGGAGCGCCCGGCCAGGCTAAAACTCCGGGGATGACGCCGCGCCGGGCTCGATCGACCTAACGGTGAGGTGCGAAGCATGCAGGTCGAAGGAACACGCAACCGGTTTTGGGACGTGGTCATCGGGTCCTCTCAGCGAACCCACGCTCGCCGCGTTCGTCGTGCAGAGTTGCCGACGGCGGGCAACATCGAGCCGCTCCAAGCCGCAGGACGCGAAGCTCGCACGCAAGAACCCCCACAAGCCGCGAGTGAGACGCCCCGCGCAGACACCCAACCCACCCGCAGTGGGCTGATCGGTTTAGCCACGCCGCCGGCTCACTACGTGCTAGTCCAACACGAACCCCTGACGAACCCGCCCCATAAGCTCACTCGCGGGCAGTACAGCCAGGAAATGCTCACCGGCGACCTGACCGCCGAGATGCTGAGCCAGGTAGCCGACCCGGTGGATCTGATCCAGGCCCGGCTGGAAGCGATCCGCAAGCCCACCCCAGCCGTGGTGGTCAACATGGCTTCGGGAAACGAGCAACCGATCAATCCCGCCCACTTGGCTACGCGCGAGCAGGCCGAAGCGATGCTGCGGCGGTTGCAGGAACTGGGGCTGGATGTCCACGAGATCGAGGAAATACAGTACAGCTCCGGGCCGTTCCGGCTGGAGTTTCGCGGTGACGACCGCCGCATGTACATGATCGCGGGGATGAACGTGGGTCTGTTGCTGGAACGCTACGCGCGGTACACGAAACAAGAAGCCGACCGAATGACACTGGAGGAGTGGAAGCGCTCCCACCCTTCATGAGAGCTGGACGAGCCGTGCGTCGAAGGTCGGCATCCAATCCAGATTCGTAAGCCGATTGCCGAACAATCACCGGGGACAAAGAAGGCTGACCTGGATCGCTCGTCTACTGCGTAGCTCATCGTCGCCCCTTTCTCAGTACTCTGTAAATGTGTGCCGGGCTGCGTTCAAATATAGCTATGCCCTGCTGATGGTCTTTTGTGCGGCGAGCGCCGCTCAAACCATTACTCGATTGGAATTGAGGACCGAGCCTGCGGGTGCTCGGGTCAGGCCATTCGAAAGCATCCCTGTGCAGGTCCGGGTCTACGGCAAGGTAGGGGAACAAGAAGGCCGGCTGCGCCGAGATGGCGCGCAGCTAGAAATCGTCGAACCGAACGGTGGCTGGCTGTCCAGACCCTTTAGGTTCCAAGGTCCGGATGAAGAACCGTTTCTGGAAGAGTACCAGACTCAACTCGGCCGCATCTTCGGAGAGCTTACAGGACGTTATGTACTCCGGGATGCAGTCTTGTACACAGCGCCGGAACAACCCGGCACTTACCACCTCCGCGCACAGCTGGCGGGTAAGCAAGCCGAATTGGCTATCATCGTCGACCCCACGGCACCCTCCCTCAAGCCGCGCGAAAAAGTTGAATTCCCTGCCGAGCCGGTGTCGTTGGATCCTTACCGCGACTTAGCAGAGCACTACGCACCCTT
>JAUQPO010000382.1 GCA_030550335.1 Acidobacteriota bacterium | reverse complement strand
CCGGGCTGCCACCTTCGAGCAGATTGCACTTCCGCCGGAAGTCCAGCGTGGGCACGTTGAACGCCCGTTCGTCGTTCGCCCCGATCGTCCGGCTTCCGACGTAGCTGACCTCAAATGTGCTTACCCGCGTCACTTGGAACTGGAAGCCAAAGGAGAATTGGTGCACCTTCGGAATGCGGAACGTGGGATCGAACCAGTTGGTGTTCTGCCCCACATAAGTTAGGTAACCCAAGCTGGCCCCAGGGGGCGTTTTCACTCCATCCGGGAACGGGTTGCTGAGCACGTGCTGGATATAGGTGCGGCCGCCATCCAACGAGTTAACCAGCGGGGTGGAAATCGAGAAGCCAGCGTACTGGAGGTAGTTGTTATTGGGGTTCATGTAGTACAGGCCGTAGCCACCCCGCATGACGACACGGCTAGCCAGCTGATAGGCCACGCCCACTCGAGGTTGGATATTGTTCCAGTCACGATTGGCTACAATGCGCGGGTTCCCTCCAACGCCTGCAAACTCCAGCCCACCTTTCAGGTTCCTCAGCTGCGGGTAGAGCTCCAGCATCGCCGCAGGAATTTGCTGGGCGATCGGGCTGGGTGCGTTGGCGTTGAAACCTCGGTTCAACCGGTTCCACTTCTCATCCGGCGGTCCGTTGTAATCCCAACGCAACCCCAGATTGAGGCTGAGGCGGCGGGTGACCTTCCAGTCGTCCTGAATATAGGGAGCCACATACCACTGACGGTTGAACGGATAGACGGGATAGAACGCGGATCCGCTCACGATGCCCAGCAAGAAGCTCGCGTACGGATCGCCCGCGTTAGCTTCCGACTGGTTCCACAGGCGCTGGGTCGGAGCCGCCGTGGCATTGAAGTACAGGATGTTACCAGTGTTCCGGATGATGTAATGGATCCGTCGGATATCGATTCCAGCCTTGATCGTGTGCGAGCCCCAGATCTTGGTTACGTTCCCCATCAAGGCGTAGTTGTTGGTGATGTTTTCACCCCGGTAACGTCCCAGCACGCTGTAAACGCCGCCGAACTCCCAGCGCCCGAAGTAACGAGGGGTCGGCAGTTGGTCAACCAGCGATTTGGGTAGACCCAGCGACGTCAGGTCAAATCCCTCGTTACCGCGTCCGAAACCGCGCTCAATGAACCGGTTGTAAGAGCCGCGCACGTTGACCACCAAGGTTGGAGACAGCGTCCCTACCCAGTCCAGCACGTACGCGTCGTTAATCCGCTGGAAGGGTTGCTGGCCATCCATGCCCGGGCCCTTGCAAATGCCGTTAATGCACCGATCTTCCGTACGGTCGTTCGATGCGTGCCGCAGGAACGCCCGGTGCCGATCGCCGATATTGAAATCGAAGCGCAGGATCAAGTTGTAGAAGTCGTCCGTGGCGGCGTATTCGGGCATGAGATGGTTCTGCGTGGCGTACCGCACACCCGGGGTCGTAGCATTGGGCAGCGGCATGTATTTGGTGACGTTTAGAGCGATTGGGTTGAACCGGGACGCTGGAATCTGGTTACCCGGGAAAGGACTGCGGATCGGGTCACCTTTCGAATCGAAACCGACAGGAATTGGGTCGTAGATGATGATCGGCTGGCCGCCCGCCGTCACCAACTTGCTAAAGTCGCCCCGACGCATTTCCTCTGTCGGCCGTGAATTCCTGAGGAATTGCGGCCATTCCTCGTAATAGCCCTCGTAGGAGCCGAGGAAAAATGCCTTGATCTTGCCATCCCGCTTGAACAGGCCCGGGATTACCAGCGGACCGTCCACTTGGAAGCCGTATTGGTCTAGCCTGTGCGCCGGCCGTTCGGCGACCTTGGTGCCATCCGGTTTGCGGCCCAGCGCATTGTTCTGGAATGTGTTCGCGTCCAGCCACTTACGGCGCACAAACTCCCAAGCCGTCACGTGGAAGTCCTGGGTGCCGCTCTTCAGAACCACGTTGAAGATCCCACCTCCGGTCTTTCCGTACTGCGCGTCGTACGAGTTCTGCTGAATGCTGAATTCCTGCACCGCATCCACAATGGGCACGTAGGCGATGTTGTTGCCACCCGCCTGCCCGTTGTTTGGTGCGCCGTCCAGCAGGAACTCATTGGTCATTTGCCGGCCACCGTTGATCGACCACTCGGCAATGGCTCCGTTGTCGAAGGGCCGCTGCCAGATGGCTGCGCCGCGAAACACCACACCCGGCATCATGGCGCCGAGCATGAATGGGTTACGGGAATTCAACGGCAGGTCAGCTACCTGGCGCGTGTCGATCACGGCCGAGCGACTAGCAGTCTGAGTCTCTAGAATCGCCGCCCGAGCCTCCACTGTGACGCTTTCGGTGATTTCCCCGACCTCCAGCGTCACGTCAATCCCAGCCACCTGACCAACCTGGAGCACTATGTTTTCCCGCGTGAAGGTCTTGAACCCTTTCGCGGTAACCGTCATCGTGTAAGTGCCAGGGCGCAGGAACGGGATTGTGTACGCACCGTCAGCGCTGGTCGTGGCAGTGCTGGTTTCGCCAGTGGCCACGTTCCGCGCCTGGACCGTAGCTCCAGGCACTGCAGCTCCAGTCGGATCCAGGACACGGCCCGTCAAAGTTGCCCGGAACTCCTGCGCGCTCAAGGTGATAGCGAGCAGCACAAGGGCTGTGAAAACGAATACACACTTCACCCTGCTACTGCCAAACTGCATTGTTTCCTCCCAAGTTAGTTGAGGTTGGCCCTGCCCTGTGGCCACACCCCTGATCGAAATCGATTATACGAGTCTTTTTTGCGACCGCAAGAAAAAAATTCGCAGAGAAAAAGCCCGCCCCGCCTGGCGACTGGCTTGTTGGTAGCGGTTGCCTTGCCGGCGGCTCCGAGTCTGCTGGGTCCACTCACTGGGCCCTTTAACGGGAGATCACTGCCAGACTGGCCACTTTCAACCGGGGATACGCACGGACCGCCACTTTCCTCCGTCCTGCATCCAAACCCGTTGCTTCAGTTTGGCCCGTGGGCGATTGTCCCAGTAGTCAGTGGGGGATTAGCAGACTCCTCCAGTTCACCGAGTCGACCAAACGGCACTGGCGCCCGATGGCAAGTCCCGCTCTCACGGCTGATTTGCACGA
>JAUQPO010000381.1 GCA_030550335.1 Acidobacteriota bacterium | reverse complement strand
TGCCTGTTCCTTAGGAGCTCGGCCGCAATTCCGAATACGGGCATCCCCAAAATTCGCTCCGACACTTGCACTCCCGTAAGCTCTGGTACAAACGAACTTCGCTGCGCCTGGTAAGGCCGGCTCAGCGCTTTCCAACTCGCCACCCAATCGAGCCACGTAGCCCCACATCCGGGAGAGCGTGGGGAAAAACAGTAAAGACTTCAACACGTAGTAGCCAGGGGCGAGCCAACTGCTTGACCACGCCGCCCCACCAGCTGAGTACCACCCCATCTTCTGAAAAACGGACTCGTTGCGCTAGAAAGGTCGTTCCTGTCTTCAGCCAACTGTAGCCAATCCCGAAGCTGGCGAAGCCATAAATTGACGGCCGGCCCCAGCGATGCTGGATCCCTACGGTCCAGACCCGCCGGTCGGTCTCGAACTCGACCGCAGCTTCGTGGCGTTCTGCGCTGCAGTAACTGAACGCTGATTCGAGTGCCCAGCGAGGCAAGAAGGGTTGCGTTAGGATAGCAGCTCCTGTCCAACCGCTCCCGAGCCAGCCTTCATCTCCGCTGACCCGTACTAGCCCGGCGCCGGCGAAAACTTCTGTTGCTCTCGGCTGGGCAGGCGCGGTGCAGCAGCCTATTATGAGGAGGACCACAGCTACACAAGCCGTAAGCCGGACGTGCGCGTGTTGCATTCGCGCGGCGCAACCCTTTGCCGCCGGGTTTAAAGCTTGCGCACTCGCCACTCTGGAACTGCTCGCTGACGAGCTAGCCTCGTTGTTGTCCGCAGGCCAGTCCGGTGCTGGTGTCACGCGACCCGTAGTTGAATAGCCACGACCGCGTGTGCCGGTACCTCTACGCTGAGTACGGTTCCTGCCGAATTTAGCTCGACGCGGAGCGGCCTTGGCTGCACGACCTCGGGCTTGCCTACGTCGTGCTCTACGTAAGGGTCTTCATGCGTGAGCACCTGCGCCCTCGCTTCCCGGGCCTGTCCGCCGGAAAGTTCAACGCGGAGCCTCACCGGCATCTCGAGATGCGGATTGACGAGAGTGACGAGGACCGACTGGTCCGATCGCGATGCAGAGCCGGCCAGTCGAGGAAGTGTGACGGTTTCCTGCCCAGATTTAGCCGTGAACGTTCCTGCCTCCATTTCCAGTGGCAGCCGGCGCGCGTCCATATGTGGCTGGTACATGGCGAACACGTAATAGGTGGGCAGGCGGACGAACTGGTCTCCCCGGGCGGCGAAGAGCGAGTGGAGGCAATTGATCGTCTGGGCGAGATTGCACATAGCTAGTTTTTCTGCATGCCGGTTGAATATGTCCAGGGTCAAGGCTGCATGCAAGGCGTCACGCAAAGTCCCATGCTGGCTCAGCACGTAACGCGGACCTAACACCTGTTGCTCTTCGCGTGGTTGCCAGACACCCCATTCATCTACAACCAACTTGGTGCGATGCTCCTTGTCGAACTCGCCCATTACTTTCCAATGCTCTTCAATGAGCGTGTCCATGCGTAGGCCTGCCTCCAGCACGTCATAAAACCGGTCAGGAGAGTTGGCGGGGAGCTTAGCGCTGCGGCGCTGGCCTGTGTAGTAGTGAAGCGCCCAGCCATGTGGCAACAAGCGCGGGCCGTGCCCCTGCATCGCCTGGAAGAACCCGCGTGTCCAGCTCAAATGACCGTCGCGAGCACCACCGTTCGGCCCCGCGGCGATCAAGAAGGGCTGGCCGTAAGCGTAAGGATACTGAGTCACGAAACGCCGATATTCGGTGGCGTACTCTTCTGGCTTGAAATTACCACCACAACCCCAGGGCTCGTTGCCCACGCCCCAGTAGCGCACGTTGAAAGGCTCCTTGGCTCCGTTTCGGACTCTCAAGTCGGCCACGCTGACTGTGCCTTCTGGGGCGTTACAGTAAAGAACCCACTCGTGGAACTCCCTGGGCGAGCCGGAGCCGACGTTGGCGGCTAAGTAAGGCTCGGCTCCCGTGAGCCGACAAAGATCGATGAACTCATGAGTGCCAAAGGCGTTCGGTTCGACTCCCTTGTCCTTGCCTGGGTAATCAGCCTGCCACATGTTGTAAGTGCGAGGGCGCTGCTCGCGGGGTCCGATCCCGTCGCGCCAGTGATACTCGTCGGCGAAGCAGCCACCGGGCCAGCGGAAGTTAGGTACTCGGATTTGTTTCATCGCTTCCACGAACGCCTGACGGATACCCCGGATGTTGGGAATCTTCGACTCTGGCCCGACCCAAATCCCGTCGTAAATCACGCCGCCCAGGTGTTCGATAAACTGCCCGTAAATATGCCGGGAAATCTGTGGGCCAGGTTGATCCAACCGCAACCTGGCTACCACATCCTGGGTGGACTGGCCAAACAGCGGAGCTGCAAGCAAGCAGGTCACACTCTGGATCAGGTCGCGGCGGCTCGGTTTCACCAGATGCTCATTGGTGATCTGCGGCGGCAGGTTGTGCTTCTGCATACAGACCTCCTCGCGCCTTCCACAATTCCTCGCCCTTTTGCAGCAGAGGTACTGAGACAATATAGCAAGCTTACTCGACCGCCCGGGTGTTCCATTGGCGGTTTTACGAGTGCGGTTCTGTTGCGAGACTGGCCCGGCTCGCTTGGGTGAGAATGCGGCTAAGCTCGCGCGCCAGCTCATCGAGGGCCTCAGGTTGCAAGGGGTTCGAGGCTGGAGAGCTCTAGCGACAGGTGCAAACTTCTTGAGCGACTCGCCCCCAGAACCGCTGCGGGCCCAAGTGAAGCTGGCCTTCGCTCAGCACAATCACCACCCGCCCCTCGCACGGTTCCGGCTTGTAGCTCAGGTTGTGTCGTGCCCGTAGGGCGCGCAGACGCTTACCCGACCAGTATCGCGACCGCAGAATAGAGTCGCGGGCGGCTGCAGCCAGGTCGCTGAGCCAGAGCAGAAGCGCGTCCACTCCGCGGCTGCACCGATAAGCTAGACGCTCTACCCGATAGCCCCGCTTGTGGACTACCGAGCGCCGGCTCACCATTCGCAGCCAATGGTAAGTCACCATGTACGGATCCCCCTGACTGCCCTCCAGACCCCATCCGCCTCTAGGGAAATCACGACTGCCACATCTGGCCTCTGATTTCGAAGTTCGTGCGC
>JAUQPO010000380.1 GCA_030550335.1 Acidobacteriota bacterium | reverse complement strand
ACGGTGGGAGCTGAGGCTGTCAGAGGACAAGGTCGTGGTTTGTTAGGATAGGGGTTTTGGCACCGCTAACCTGTCCAGCCACGGGCAGCGCAACTTCGCAAACAAATGGGTGGGCAACGAGTGAAATGGATTGTGTTGGTTTCCCTGGTAGCGCTGCTGGGTTGGGGCACCACGCTTGAGCTTCTGTTGCGCAACCAGGTTCCTTTACTGAGCAAGGCGGGGTTAAGTCTCCTGATCAATATGGGGCTGGTGTGGGGATTGCCGGCCGCCATTGTGGCTGTCGGCTTGGCGGTTCTCGCACAAAGGCTCTCCCGTTGGAGACATGCACGTTCGGCTGGCAGCACGGCTATTTTCGGGGCGGCCTTGCTGCTCATCGGAGCCCGCTGGAGGGGCGACGACCTGGCGTCTGTGGCCGCAGACCAGTTGTGGCTCACTCGCTTATGCTTCGGTGTGTTTCTGTTGCTCGCGGGCTTGATCTTGCTTTTGCGCCTCAAAAAAGGTACGTGGCTGGCCTTACTAGCGTCCACAGCGATCGCCCTAGTGGTGGGCGGCATCGCCTACGCCCGGCACCAAGGCATGTGGCTCACGCCGCGCTCCGGCGTCCCCACCCCAGCCGCCCACGCAGCCCCATGGAAAGGCAGGGTGCTCGTGGTCGCCGTCGATGGCTTATCGTGGGACGTATTGCAACGGTGGTTGCAAACGGCCGATGCAGCCCCCTTTGATTGGTTGCGCACGGCAGCGTCCATCAACCCACTGGCCACGTTCGTCCCCACTCGCTCACCTGTAGTGTGGAGCACAATAGCGACCGGGACGCGGCTTGAACAACACGGCGTAGTGGACTTCACCAGCCTAGAATTTACCCTGCCTTGGGTCGTTCGCCTGCAAGAGCTGCCTCCGTGGGCTCAGCGAATCCGCTGGGCGGTGCAAAAGCTCCCGCATGCACGGGAGAACACGGTTGCCACGTACGAGCTGCATCGGAAGCCGTTCTGGGAAATCATCAAGAACCGGCCGGTGTATGTCGTCGGTTGGTGGGTATCTTGGCCGGCCCAACCCGTTTGGGGAGCATTGATCGCGGACCATTTCTACTTCTGGCGGAAAGAGTTCGAGCAAGGATCTCACTGGCTACAGAAGGCCGGTGTGACCTGGCCGCCGGAGCTTCTCATTCAGCTGGAGCGTTTTCGGGTGCAAGCCGAGCGCGTCGACCGTACACGGCTTGAGAAGATCTTGGGTATCCAGCTTCCGCCTGACGAACAGATTGACGAGTCTATCCCGGGCCCCAAGCCGCTCCGCGAACTCCGAACCGCATTTGCGATGGATGAAACGTATTTCAGCATCATGGAGTACTTCCTGCGGCGTGGACCCCGGAACGGTCTTTACACTGTCTACGTGCGCGGCATCGACCTAGTGAGCCATGCTGCCTTGCGGTACTCGGACTTGTACCCCGAAATTTCCGCTAATTCGGCCGAAAGCCAGTGGTATGGCCAGTTGGTTCAGCGCTATTACCGTTATACATTTCAGCGGATCAGCCGGCTGATTCAGCTGGCCGGGCCGAACACCATCGTCCTCATCGTTTCCGATCACGGTTTCGAGTATGACCCACAACTGCCAGAACTCTTTGGGCACTACCACGCCCCTACTGGGGTTGTCATCGCGTACGGGCCTAAAGTGCGGCGCGGCTTATCGCAGATAACCGCGTCCGTCTTCGACATTTGTCCGACGCTGCTGTGGTTGGCCGGATACCCGAAGAGTCAGGAGATGCCCGGGCGCCCGCTTTCGCAGCTCTTCGATGGGCTGCCAAGCCCCCGCAGAGAGGCCATCCCGAGCTATGGATACCGGTTGGTGACTGGACTGCCGGCTTACACCCACCCGCGGCAACTTAGAGAGTCGCTCGAGCTGCTGCGAGGTCTGGGATATATCCGCTGACCGGTTACTCTTGACCGGGTCGCAACAGCTCCCCCAAGCACTTGTTCACGGCTGCGTGGATTGCGACTCCTGGTCCAGCTCAGGATGCTCCTTGGCCCAGGCCAGGTACTCCTCCACGGTGTAAAAGGTCTCCCACCGGTACAAACGTCCCCTATCCTCAACCGGATGTGTCCAGTTGTAATTCCACGAATCACCCACTCGTGCCATGAAGGCCTCCAGTTGTTTGTCCAGCTCACCCAGAAGCTTTTGCGCAGAAGGATCGGAGACCAGGTTATGCAACTCGTAAGGATCTTGCTCCAGATCGTAAAGCACCCACGGCCGCTCGCGAAAACGTGCGTACTTGTAACGGTGGGTGCGTAACCCGCGCCAACCGCCCGGCGTGCCGTCTCCTTGATAGGGGCCGAAGATCTGAAATAAGACCGCATCAGGGGTCTCCGATTTTTCGCCGAGGACGAGTTTTGACAGATCCGTCCCCTGAAGCTCTACCTCCGGGGTTACATCACACAGTGCCAGCAAGGTGGGGACAAAATCGACGTGGGAAATCAACACATCCTCGATGCGTCCCGGCTTGACCCTTTTGGGGTAACGGAGGATTCCAGGCACTAGGACCGACTCTTCCCAGGGCTTGCGCTTCAGACGCTGGCCGTGGGAGCCCAACATATCGCCGTGATCAGAACTGAAAAGAAAGATCGTGTCCTCAGTCATGCCGAACTCATCCAAGGCTCGCATCAGTCGGCCCACTTGATCGTCTATGGAGGCGATCATCGCATAGTAACTGGCGATCTCTTTAGGGCCAGGGACTCCGGGACCGGGCTTCCAATTGGGTCGTAGCTGGATCCTGGCAGGGTCATACTGAGCCTCGTAGCTTTCAGGCGCGCGATAAGGATCGTGAGGGGGACCCATCTGGACTGTCAAGAAGAACGGGCGGTTATCCTTGCGACTTTGCTCGAGGAATTCGAGGGCGAGGTCCGTCCAAACCTCGGTCTCGAAGCGGCTTATGGGAATGGGCGCTGGGGTGTCGCGGAAGTACTGGGAACGGAAGTGATTGTGATTGCATTCGTTAGCGGCCCAAAACTGGTAACCCTGGCGCCGCGGACCTGGCGGAACATAGCCAGGCAGCCGGGGCCCACCATCCAGATGCCACTTCCCGATAAATCCCGTCCGGTAGCCCTGCTTGGCCAGCATCTCCGCGA
>JAUQPO010000379.1 GCA_030550335.1 Acidobacteriota bacterium | reverse complement strand
CGCAACTCGCTAGCCATCTCGATATACCACCGAGGTGGACGCAAGCTACTGTGGCGTAGCACCTGGCGCCGCAATAGCGGTCCGGTGACTGAAGAGCTTACAGCCCTGAGGGAGCGATTGCGCACCGAGGGCGGCGAGCTGTCCACCAGCGGTCTCCACAACCTGTTCGAGCTCCTCGTCCGTTTGTTTCATCCCGAAGGTTGGCGACCCGGAGCGGTTGCGGCTCCTACGCTCAAAGCCGAAGAAGTCTCCAAGCTTGTTAGTTCGGAGCTTACGCGCGGGTTGGAGCGTAAGCACGGGAACACAGACGTTGCGCGAAAACTAGCACACCAACTTGGCGACCAGCTCGCGGCACTGCTCGAGGAGCGTTGCAACCCGGCCCGCAGTCCGAATTCGCAGCCAGGCTACTTGCTCGATGTTCTGCCCCTGCTGTTGTTCCTGGCAAAGGGTGGGCAAGAGGAGGAGCACGCATGAGGAAAGCATTCCGGCTAGCTCCGCTGGATACCTGGTTTTTCCGGGATGGAACACCCTTCCCCTCCGACGCCGCCACACAGCTGGACGTCGGGGGCCCATTCCCCCCGGCCCCAACCGCGGTGGCGGGCGCGGTTCGCGCCGCCATAGCGCTGCTGAACGGCTGGAGTGGCTCGGGTGACTGGGGCCCGCGGTTCTATGAAGTACTGGGCAATGGTCCGGAAAACCTCGGCCAGCTGGACCTGACCGGGCCGATCATCCTTCACGACCAGAATGGCTGCCCAAGACCACTATGGCCGGCTCCACGGCATTTGGCGATTTGTGATGCTCAACCAAAACGAGCGGGGGCTAGCCAAAAACCCGAACGCGACCCGGGACAACCAGTTGGGTTCTATATGCCCGGTCGCAGGCTGACCTGTGATTTCGGTGAGCGACGATTCCCCGAGCTGATCCTTCAAGAACACTCGCCCCCCACCGAAGACCGACCGAAACCAATTAGCGACGAATGGTGGCTCCCCACACCCGTGCTCGCAAAAGTCCTCGAAGGGCACCTGCCAGGTCCCGAGGCTTTCGTCCACAGGGACCAACTCTGGCGCGAGGAGCCACGCATAGGGATCCAGCGGTGCAATCAAACCCGGCGCGTTGAGCAAGGGGCGTTATACGCAACGCGTCACGCCCGCTTACGGGAAGGCGTCCGTTTGGGGGTAATCGTTGATGGCATACCGGAATCCTGGAAGTTGCCCTGCCAAGAAGATCCTGGAAACCCGAAAGGATCCTTTGTTTCCCCCTTCGGCGGCGAGAGCCGTGCAGCGGCTTGGGAGCCTTGGGACGGTTTCGACCAGGACCTGCAGATCCGCATGCCAATCGAGAAGGTCTGCCACACAGGCAGGTTCCTGCTGATCGCGCTCACGCCGCTGTGCTTACCCCACGAAGTGTTCATCGGGAACGTGCCTTGGGAGGAGCTCGCCGGAGCTGAAGTGATCTGCGCGTTCGCCGAACGCCCCGTGCGTATAGGCGGCTGGGATTCGATACGGTTCATGCCGGTCCCACTGCGCAATTACCTCGCCCCTGGAACGGTACTGTACTGCCAAGTGCCCAAGGACCGACTCGGGGAATTGCGAAACGTTCTGGAGCAGAAAGGCGCAACTCAAAACCGGCCTTTTAAAGTGGGCGACCGGAAAAACGCCGGGTTTGGGTTGGTCGCCCTGGGCGTGTGGAAAGAAGTGCTCGAGGAGGAGTCCAAACTATGAGCGCAATTTTGTTAGGACTGCTTGCGGAAACACCCGTCCACACGGGGTCCGGACGAGCCCTGGGTCTCGTCGACCTCCCTGTAGCCAGAGAAGCGGCTACGGATTACCCATTCATTCCTGGCTCGGGCGTTAAAGGCTCGCTCCGCGACAAAAGCGAAGCCAAATTCAATGATGACGAAGGCCAGAAACGGGTCAGAGCGGCTTTTGGAGACCAGGAAAACGCCGGCGGGTTGCTGGTCACGGATGCGCGGTTGCTGTTGTTGCCGGTGCGAAGTTTGTCTGGCATTTACAAGTGGCTAACGTGCCCGTTCTTGTTGGAACGGTTTTGGCGTGATTGCCAGAGGGCAGGCCTGGCAGCGACGGTTTTCGAGTCCAACTCGCTAGACAGTGAGTGGTCTCAGCAGCTCGCACCCGGCAAAATCCTCGCACAGGACACCGAGCCAGTTTATCTCGAGGAACGCCGTTTCGAAGTCGCCGGTCCTGTCCAGGAGACTTGGATGAAAGCGATTTCGAAGCTCATCCACTACGAGCAGACCCGCAAGCGGCTCCACCGGCAACTCGCAGTAGTCACCGACGAGGATTTTGGCTGGTTTGCGCGTTTCGCCTTACAGATTCAAGCGCGCAATGTGCTGGACGACAACAAAAAGACCAGCCAAAACCTCTGGTACGAAGAAGCGCTACCGGCCGACACGCTTATGTACACCCTCTTACTGACCCGGGAGCGCGATCAGAAACGAGAGGAGCACTTGCGCCTGATCCAGGATCTTTTCGATCAGGATCCTTACTTGCAGTGCGGTGGAAACGAAACCGTTGGCCATGGTTGGTTTGCAGTTCAACTCATCGGAATGCCGGAGGGCCATCTATGAGTCCGACAAGAAATGCCACTAGACGCTTGATGGAACAGGTGCGTGCTGCCCATGCCCTCGAGTGTGTCCAAAGAGTGAAAAGCAAACTTCCGCCCACAGGCCAGGCAAAGTACCGCGGTTACGTAGAACGCTTCATCACTGCAGTGCTCACAAATGGGCTCGGTCAAGCTCTGGCGTTTGAACGAGCCCAGGCGGGGGCTGATCCAAAGGGAGACGATGAGCAGGCCCATCAGCAACTCTATGACAACATCACAGACTGGCTGGCAAAGGAAGGCGACGGCCCGGCTTTGTTGCCCGCAGGAAAAGATCTTCTCGAGTGGCTTGTCCACTCCAGCCAGCATGAGTACCTGGCAGCGCATTCCGAAACGTTGGCCTGGGCTAACTGGCACAAGAAATTCTGCCAGGCCTACCTGCCGCGGGAGCAGGATGTGAGCGGGACTTCGGAGGGACGCTCATGACAGAGCCACGCCGACGCGCTCCACAAGAGCACCGGGGAGCACCACGACAAGAACGAGGGTTTGCCCTGCCCCTTT
>JAUQPO010000378.1 GCA_030550335.1 Acidobacteriota bacterium | reverse complement strand
TCTACTTCCAAGGGGGCACCGCTTATAACGACGCCGTAGCTGCCGCATTCGCGAGCCTACTCGGCAAGCCCATCACGGTACCGCCTTATAACGGCGTCATGGGCGCCATCGGCATGGCTCTGATCGCCCGGGAATGGCATCGAGTGACAGGCGCCCAGACCCGTTTCCGGGGCTACGACCTGAGCCGGCTGGACATCAAAACCCGCGATTTCGTGTGCAAGGCGTGTACCAACTACTGCGACATCAAAGAATTTAACATCGAAGGCCAGAAGAGCTACTGGGGCGACAAGTGCTCCGACCGTTATCGCAAGCCTGCCAAAACGAGCCGCCAGCCGGTTATCGAGGACTTGTTCGCCTACCGTGAACGTATACTCGAGCAATACAGCGGCCTCAACTTGAAAGCGACGCGGCCCAGTTTGGCCTCCGGCAAGGTGAACGTGGGCCTAATCCGCAGCATGGGGACATTTGAACGGTTGGTCTTCTGGGCCCGGTATTTCCAGGAAATCGGAGCCCATGTGGTTCTGTCCCCAGCGACGGACGCGCGCATAGCCGCACGGGGAGTCGAACTGGCGGTCGCGCAGCCTTGTTATCCCATCCAAGTGGCGCATGGACATGCCTGGTGGTTGGTCGAAGCGGGCGTCGATTACCTGTTCGTCCCCAACCTGCTCGACGCGGAAAACCATGAAGCCAGCCCCTGCGTGGCCCACTTCTGTCCTTGGAATCAGACACTCCCCTTTGTGCTCCGTTCGGCACCGGGCTTAGAGAATTTCCGGGAGCGGTTCCTGATCCCCCGGGTGCATTTCCAATTGGGGCGTGATCATGTCAAAGAAGCGATGCGAGAGGTAGCACGGCGGCTCGGTGTCAATCGCCGATCCAGTGATCGGGCAGTGGAGGCTGCCTACGCCGCTCAGCGGGAGTTTCAAGAGCGGTTACTTGACGCGGGCCGGCAGGCGCTGGAGATCCTCGAAGAAACAGGTGAGCCAGGGCTAATCGTCGTAGGTCGCAGCTACAACATCTACGATCGCAACATTAACTGCGACATCCCAAGGAAACTTCGGGCCTACTACGGAGCGAACGTCATCCCACTGGATTTCCTCGTCACGGGTACGGAGTTTGTCGACGATCTTCACCCGAACATGTACTGGACCTCCGGGCGAAAGATCCTGGAGGCTGCTCGCTTGGTCTCGCAGAGGAAAAACCTGCACCTGGTTTACGTGACGAATTTCAAGTGCGGCCCCGATTCGTACATCAAGTACTTCGCGCGGCAGGTTTGTGGCGCACCAATGCTCGTGTTGCAGTTCGACGGTCACGGTAACGATGCAGGTTACCTGACCCGCTGCGAAGCGTTCCTGGATAGCAAGGGGATACTGCAATGCCGACCGTTACGGGTGCCGACCGAGAACGCGCAATCGATGTCTGCGACCACCCGCTGAAGGGTAAGAAGGTCTTGATTCCACCCATGGCTGCCGGTAGTGCCCGTCTGTTCGCCGCTGGCTTCCGTGCTCTGGGAGTCGAAGCGGATATCACGCCCCCGTCGGATGACTTGACGCGCGAGTTAGGCAGCCGTTTCACCTCCGGGGACGAATGTTATCCCGCCAAGGTGACTATCGGGGACTTCATGAAAGTGCTGCTAGGTCCGGACGCAGAGCCGGAACGCACCGTGCTGTTCATGCCGACCTCGGACGGACCTTGCCGCTTCGGCCAATATGCCCCTTATCTCCGGCGCATCCTGGACGCCATGGGCTTCGAAAAGACCGAGATCCTCTCGCCCACTAGCAAGAATGGCTATGCTGGGCTGGGAGAGCTGGCGCGACCGTTCATGCGCATCGGCTGGCGGGCGCTCGTGGCCGGCGACATCCTTCAGAAGCTGCAACTGATCTATCGGCCGCACGAGTATGAAAAAGGCCAAACGGATCGGGTCTACGAGCAATGTCTGGCCGATGTCTGTGAGACCATCGAGCGGAGCCCTTTGGACCCGCCAAAACAATTAGCCGCCTTGCGGGCTGCTTTGATTCGATGCCGCGACCGGTTCCGTGCCATTCGCGGTCACCGGGATCCCAATACACCGTTGATCGGCGTCGTCGGAGAAATCTTTTGCCGGTTGAACACCTTCTCCAACGACGACCTGGTGCGGCGGCTGGAAGAGTACGGCGCCGAATGCTGGGTGTCAGACATTACAGAATGGATCTGGTACACGAACGCTGAGCAGTTCCGCAAGCTCAAGCTCCGTGGAAGGCTGTTCTCCAAGGAGGCCCTTGGCGCCTGGATCCGCTACTGGATTCAGAAACGCGACGAGCACGCCTTGCTGGAACCTTTCAAGGAGGACTTCATCGGGTACGAAGAACCCTCCACACGGCAAATCCTCAAAGCAGCAGAGCCGTACCTCCCGCCAAAAGGTGCGCTTGGCGAGATGGTGCTCAACATCGGCAAGACAATCTGCCTGGCGCAGCGCGGCGTCGACGGCATCATCGATATCAGCCCGTTCACCTGTATGAACGGAATCGTCAGCGAGGCGATCTACCCGCAACTCAGCCGGCGCTTTGATGGGCTGCCCATCCGAGTCTGCTACTTCGACGGTACCCAGTCGGATCTCGATCGCGATCTCGGGGTGTTCATGGAGCTGGTCCGGAACTACCAGCGGCGTAAGAAGTACCGGCGCCGTTACCCCCCATATCCGAAGGACTGAGCAGACACATCCCGGAACCCGGAGCTCCGACGCCACGCTGCGCCACTTTTCCGTTCCCTGATGCTTAGCTACACAGGCAAATTGGAACCACCAGAGTGTCCACGCTGCGGAGGAGCACGCCTTTGCCGCAGTAACCTAGCTTTCAGAGCTCACCCCCTACGTGGACGATACCAATACTTCCTCGTGGACTGGCTGTGCCGCTTCTCCCGGTGCCGATGTCTGTAAGCGGGTGCGATCGTGCCCTCTGCCTTGTCCTCAGGTTCAATATCCTCCACCTGGCAATTCTCCCCGTCAATCCTGTACACGGTCTTCAGCCCGGTGTCTGTCTCGGCGATTATGACGGCCGGGCCCTCGCCGAGTACTACCCCGGTGTTCGGAGCAACCTTGTTGATCACTTTGGCGTTCCCCTCGATGCTCTTCACCGGGGCCATCGTCAGCAGTACCCAGTGGGTC
>JAUQPO010000377.1 GCA_030550335.1 Acidobacteriota bacterium | reverse complement strand
AGGGGACGTGGAATTCCCCGCACGGCCGGCGCGCTAGGGGTTTGTCTGCGATTCGCCCGGTGGCTCGCCGGACAAAGATTCACACTAGCGTGTCTTGCTCTGAAACGAAGCTCGCGCCTTGCGATTGAGCCAGCGACGTTTGTAGCCTCAGCACCCCGTTAGAGCACGTCAAAGGCTCAGTTGCCCGTGCGCAGCTTCATACGCTGCTCGCGCAAGACCGCTTTCCGACTCAGCTTGATCTTGTTGCCCTCGATACCGATCACTTTGACCAGCACTTGATCGCCCTCTTTGAGCTCGTCGCGCACGTTCCGAATCCGGTTCTCGGAGATTTCGCTGATGTGGAGCAACCCATCGGTACCCGGCAGGATCTCCACAAACGCTCCGAAATCGACAATCCGCACAACCTTGCCCAGATAGGTCTTCCCAACTTCAGCCACCGCAGTGACCTCATTGATCATCCGGATGGCCTTGCGCGCTGACTCCGCATCGGTGGCAAACACGTTCACTCGCCCGTCATCCTCTACGTCGATGCGCACACCGGTAGCGTCGGTAATGCCCCGGATCACTTTCCCGCCCGGTCCGATCAGGTCGCGAATCTTGTCCACAGGGATCGTTAGCGTGTAAATGCGCGGCGCGTGCGGCGAGAGTTCTGGCCTCGGCTTGGCCAAGACGGATTCCATCTTGTCCAAGATTTGCATCCGGGCCTGATGCGCCTGTTCGAGCGCCTCGCGCATCAGTCCCAAGCTGACGTTCGGGATCTTGATGTCCATCTGCAACGCTGTGATCCCTGTGCGGGTGCCTGCTACCTTGAAGTCCATGTCGCCGTAATGGTCCTCGGCGCCAGCGATGTCGGTCAGGATGGCGTATCGGTTGTCCTCCTTGACCAAGCCCATGGCGATGCCGGCGACAGAAGTGGAAATAGGTACCCCCGCGTCCATCAACGCCAGCGAGGCTCCGCATACGGTGGCCATAGAGCTGGAGCCATTGGACTCGAGAATGTCACTGACGACGCGAAGCGTGTAAGGGAAGACCTTTTCATCTGGGATGACCGGCGCCAAGGCTCGCTCTGCCAACGCGCCGTGACCGATTTCACGACGACTGGCCCCGCGCAAGAACGCCACTTCTCCCACGCTAAAGGGTGGGAAGTTGTAGTGCAGCATGAAGCGCTTAGCAGTTTCCGTAGGGTCGAGCAACTCCAGGCGTTGCTGATCTTCTTTCGTCCCTAATGTGACCGTGACCAGTGCCTGGGTCTCACCTCGCGTGAACAGCGCTGAGCCATGCGTGCGTGGCAGCAAGCCCACCTCAATTTCAATCGGCCGCAACTCGTCGAACGCGCGCCCGTCGGGCCGCCGCCCTTCCAACAGCACCTGGTCGCGGAAGATCCGTTCCCGCAGGCGCTCGAACAACTTGCCTACTTCTTCCTGTTGCTCGGGAGGATACTGGGCCAACACCTCCTTCTTGATAGCGTCGGCCTTCCGATAGCTCTCCAGCTTGGAATACTTGCGCGTGTCCAACGCCTCAGCCAGGGGCGCTCGCCACTGCTTTTCAATTTCCGCGTACAGAGCTTCGTTGATCACCGGAGGGGTATATGGCCGCTTGGGCTTGCCTGCTTTCTCCACCAGCTGCCGGATACCCTCGATCACCTTGAGGCAATGCTGTTGACCGAATTCGATCGCCCGGATGACCTCATCCTCGGTAGCGCCGCGCCCCCCAGCTTCCACCATGACGATGCCTTCTTCGGTGGCCGCCACCACGATGTGGAGGTCAGCGCTTTTGGCCTCGTCGTAAGTTGGATCCACGACCAACCGTCCCCCGCTCGAGGCCACCGCCACAGCGCCCAAGATCGGAGCGAATGGGATATCCGAGACCGCCAGGGCTGCTGCAGCCCCGATGACTGCCAAGGGAGCCGGATCGCGGTCGGGATCGGCAGACAGAACCAGACCGATGATCTGCGTCTCGTGTGCAAAGCCTTCTGGGAATAACGGGCGGATGGGCCGGTCGATCAACCGGCAGGTGAGGATCTCCTTCTCCGATGGTCTTCCCTCGCGCTTGATGAAGCCCCCAGGAAACTTGCCAGCAGCGTACGTGTATTCGCGGTAGTCGACGGTCAGAGGCACAAACCCTACGCCAGCTTTGGGCTCTTCGGTCATGCAGGCCGTCACCAGGACGACCGAAGCGCCAGAACGAACTAAAACTGCCCCGTTCGCTTGCTTGGCGACACGACCGCATTCTAGCGTGATCTTTCGTCCGCCGATGTCAATATCAACCGAGTGGACCTGCGCCATCGAACATTCCTCCCTCTGTGCTCCAGTGCAGCGGATGGGACGCTAATTGACCCATAGACTGGAGCCGCGGAGAACACCATGGTGGGACGCTGGGTCTGAGAATCACCCGCCGATAGGAGTCTCAAGCTGAGGGCGCCAGACTCACCATCCATTGGCTGCGTGTCCACGCCAGCTGAATGCACTAGCGCAGCCGCCAACCAGCCCAGGACCGATTAACCTTTAACGACGGAGGCCGAGCCGCTGGATCACTTCCTGGTAGCGGTCCGGATCGGTCCGCCTCAGGTAGTCCAGCTGTGCGCGGCGCTTGGAAACCAGCTTGAGCAACCCGCGACGCGAGTGGAAATCTTTGCGGTGCACCTTCAGGTGCTCGGTCAGCTGGCGAATCCGCTCGGTGAGAATGGCGATTTGAACTTCGCTAGACCCCGTGTCCTTGGGGTGCCGCCGAAACTCCTCGATCAGCTTGGCTTTGACTTCTGCGACAAGTGCCATTCAGCTTCGTGAACTCCTCTGAGTTTGTTTCCCGACTTTCTCCTTATAGAAGGATAGCACACGCGCCGCTGAAGCCCGCCCGGTGGAGGACGGTGTCTCGGTTTTTGCCCGAGGGCGGGTCCACGCCCCCTAGGGTCGCTTGCCTATGAAGCTTCCACCCCAAGTCATACCCGCAACTTGAGCTCGAAAATTTACCCCCTCCACCGCGTCTGCCTCAGGCCAGCCCGACAAGGGTGGCAAGCCTGCTTAGCTAAACACCGCCCTTAACGATACAATGGACCCAAAGAGAGGAACGCTGGATGGCGACCGAAAGCTCTCGGCGATGGCTTTGGTTTACCGCTGGCTTCAGCCTGGGCCTGGGCCTAG
>JAUQPO010000376.1:441-3144 GCA_030550335.1 Acidobacteriota bacterium | reverse complement strand
AACCTGATGCTGTTTGCCTTGCTCCATAACCCCTGCGGAACAACGATCCTGACGATTTGGAAAGAGACCGGAAGCAAGCGATGGGCGGCCGTGGGGGCGCTGTTGCCCCTGGGCATCGGTTTTGCCGTGACGTTTCTCGTGGCCAGTGTGGCGAGAGCTGTCGGCAGACTTTGATCGTGACACAGCTGTGGCAGTTTACTGCCCAGCTGTGGCGTTCTGCCCCGGAGAGGTGCTCGCGAACCTGCGCTAAGCCGAACACCGGGAGGTCAGTGAAACTGGTAACTTACTTGCAGTCGTGCTAGGCGAGCCGCCCTGCGATGGTGGGCCAGTAGCAGAAGACGAGTAGCGAGTGAGGTGACCCGTACACGAGAAGGCCAAGTGGGGTCGTGGCAGCTCAAAGTGAGCAGGGCGGCTACTTTCGAACGCCTGCGGCGGGGGCAGGCGATGCGGCAAGACCGAAGGCGACCAGTGATGTCCCAGCGGTTGGTGCGATGTTTCGCGTTGAGCCTGGCCGGCGCGCTCGCCTGCCCAGCTTACTACCACTTTGTCAGTTACCAGGACCCGTGCCCACCGTGCACGGTGGTCGTGCGACGGTTTGACGTCGACGCGTTATCTGACCGCACCGTGCGGTACTATGTGCAGGCAAGTGGGCCAGAGCGTTTGGCTCCCGGCGACAGTTTTGCCTCTATTCTGAGTCAGCTCCAACTGGCCGCAGAAACCTGGAATCAAGTTCCCACTGCGCGCATCCGCTTGGCCTTCGGAGGCCTGATCTCCAAACCTGGCCAGCACGCCGGCCCAGCCATCGACGTTCTCTTTGAGGACATAGCGCCGGGCTTGATCGCTCTCGGAGGGCCGGTCAGTGTCGACCAGCCGGTCGACCGGGGAGAAGGGCCGTTTTTGCCCATCCGGCGGTCGGTGTTGATCCTGAGCCGCGATCTGTCCAACCACCCCAGTGGGAGCGAGGAGTTTTTCCTGACGTTGGTTCATGAACTCGGCCATGCATTGGGCTTGCAACATACGCTCACTTCGGCGGTGATGTCGACCGCGGTGACCCGTGGGACAACTAAAGCGCGCCCGCTGGCTCCTGATGACATAGCAGGGTTGTCAGCACTCTACCCGACCGCGGAATTCAAGCGGCGGACTGGGACTGTGACTGGCTCTGTGTGGGTTGGGTCCCAAGGGGTGCATCTGGCCTCCGTGACCGTGTTCAGCCCGGACGGGATAGCCATCAGCGGGCTGACGAGGCCCGACGGGCGTTACGAGATCCGAGGAGTGCCCCCTGGAACTTATTACGTCTACGTCCAGCCCTTACCGCCTCCGCTTTATGGCGAGACGACCCGTGCCAATCTGATTTATCCCGTTGGCCCCACAGGACAAGCATGGCCCCCGAATCCGGATTTCACTCCGCAGTTCTACCCCGGAGTGACCAGCCTAGCGGCCGCACAGCCCATTCGGGTCGAGCGGGGACGGGTCACTGGCGAAGTGAATTTCTTTGTGCAAGCAGGGAGCGAGCCTGTGCTATACGGGGTGACCACGTACGGGTTCGTGGGAAGCTCCGCCACCAAGCCGGCCTTCGTTGCACGTGGGGGCGGGCGACGAGTCATTGTGGCTACCGGCCATGGTGTTCTGGCTCAAGAGCTGAGCAACGGGTTGGGGGTCGCGGTGGTGGGTGGGAGCGCTTGGATCCCACCGGAAAGCGTGGGCGCCCATCCGGCTGATTCCCGCTACGTCCAGATGGAAGTCCTTTTGAACCCGTTCAGTACGCCGGGGCCGCGGCACTTGGTGTTTTCGAAAGCTGGGTACGTGTACCTGCTACCCTGGGCTTTCCATGTGACTACCCAGCTACCTCCGCAAATCACTGACTTAAGTGACGTCGTGACACCGACCGGTCAACGCGCCGTGCGGATCACTGGGCAGCGACTGGCCGAGGCCTCGGAGGTATTGTTCGACGGTGTCCGTGCGCGGGTCGTGGAGGTCACCGAGGACGGGAGCTTGGTGGTAGTCCCACCAGCGGCCCCAGCCGGGCACCGGGCTACGGTGGCGGTTCTGGACAAAGAGGGCCAAAGTTCTTTGTTCTGGGCGGGGCCCTCTGGAACTGCCTACCGCGTAAGTGAGGCAACGGAAGTTGAGGTCTCGGTGGTGCCCCGACAGCTGGAAGCTGGGGCCACTGTAACGCTGGAAATCCGGGCCAATCGCCCATATTTCGAAGGGAGCCAGGTGCAGGTAGGATTCAGCACCAGCGATGTGGTGGCTCACGCGCTTTGGGCCGTCGAACCCCACCGTTTGCTCGCTACGGTCTCGGTTCGACCGGACGCTACTTCTCAGGCTGTCGACCTGATATTGTGGACTGGTTTGGACGTTAAAAGACTGGCTTCCGCGCTGGAGGTAGTGCCCGGATCCGCCCACCGCCCCGTGGTTCGCCTCCCGCTGTTGGATGCCGCGACGAACGAACCACGGGTATACATCGGGCAGCAGGCTTGGCTGGAAATTGCACCGGCGGGGTTGGATGTGCGGCCTGAGACCTCGAGAGTGGCCATTGGAGACCTTGCTGTACCGGTCCTGGAGGTGCACGATCAGCGTTGGCTCATCAAAATTCCGGAGAGCTTGCCTGCTGGTCCTGCGCTGTTGCGTGTCGAAGTGGCAGGTGTAGCCAGCGAGTCGGTGATCGTGGAGTTGAACGAGCCGCCGCCTGTGGTGCTTCAG
>JAUQPO010000376.1:0-431 GCA_030550335.1 Acidobacteriota bacterium | reverse complement strand
TCACGGCCGAAAAACCTGCTCACCATGGCGAAGTATTGTGGGCTCTGGTTCGAAACTTGGTACGCCCCGGAGCCACTGTGGGTCCGACCGACGTTTCGGTGTGGATCGAGGGAATCGAGCACGGGGTCCACTCGATCGAGCTCGTGGACGGACAGGACAATCTGTATCGCGTTGGCTTCTCTTTGAAGCTCACGGTACCACCTTCGAACGCTGCGGAGCTGAAAGTGGTCGCCGGATCACGGTACTCTGAAAGCGTATCTATAGCGGTGGCGGGTCCATAGCGGTGGCGGGCCGGCAAATCCAATCTGGTCCGACTTTCGGCTCCGGGTCGGCAGAGGTTGGGAGCATGGGCAGTGGTGGCGAAAAGACGATGTTTGAAGTGTACCTCGACCGTGCATACTCGGGGCAGTACCGGGTGGTGTACTACACTG
>JAUQPO010000375.1 GCA_030550335.1 Acidobacteriota bacterium | reverse complement strand
AGCCCACACCAGTATTCCCACCAACCGTTTCATAGGGTTCGATTGTAGCGGCAGGAGCGCCAGGTTCGCCAGCAAGTATCGAGTCGCTACCGATCGCGGGAAACCTCAGAATCTCTGCAACTGTCGCAAGATCGCGTCGCTGCTGACCCCGCCCGGCAGTGTGACCGAGTGCACCGTGCGCCAGTCGCGATCCTTGGCGCCGATGTAAAAAGCTTGCTGGCGATCCGTCCCCATCAGGATCAGCGTCACACCGAGGTTTGGGTAATCCAGCGCCCGGAACTGCCTCTCACCTTCTTCCGATCGCCAACGGTCCCGGGCGGGAGGCCCCAGTTTCCGAACGATCGAGTGGTAGTCGTCCTGGGCAGTAAGGTCAAGGTTCATCTGAAGGACAGGCTTGAAAGCGATGCGCTCACCGCTCCGATGCTCTCGGAACAGCGCCACGACCAGTGCCGTCACAACCACCGCTGCGGCCAGCGCAGCCACGATGAGTCGAGAGACTTTGCTTTCAGTTGCCGAGTCGAACCGCACGATCGGAGGTGGGGCCGGAGCCACTGGGCGTGGAGTGGCTGGGCGTGTGACCACGGGCAGGGGGATCACGCGTCGGGTATGGGGCCAAACCGCACCCGCTTTGTACTCCAGCTCCTGGGTCAAGCCGACGATCATGACCGGCTCATCAATCTTGGAGATTTCGCCAATGAACCGCCTGGGGATCCAAACCTGCTGGCCGGTCACAGTATTCCGCACAAGTACCTCGCTCCAGGTGCCGCGCTCGAAGACCCACTCGTTGTGCTCGATGTTGAGGATCGGCGGATAGAAGGAAAAGGGGCGCCCGGCGTATTCGTCTAGTATGGCTTGCGGCATCGGTCGCTTCCATCTTACCGAGTCTGTCGCGCTTAGAGGATTCGCGCGTATTGCAGTGGTGAAGGCCTCCTATCGCACGTTAACTCCCATTCTCGGGCTCTGTCTTGGTAACGTCCCACTCGGGGTAGACGTCATAGGGTCAGGCACCCATGGCAGCGAGGGGAAGATGAGACGCTTAAGTCTGTTGATCGCTGGGATCGCGTTGGGTGTTGTGGCAATAGAGGGTCAGCAGATTCTGAGCCTCCGACCCGGTACGGTCCACTACATGGAGGGCGAGGCCACGGTGGACGGTCGTGCGCTCGAAATCCACTCGGGTCGTTTTCCAACAGTTCCTGTAGGCGGGCTAGTCGCTACTGGACGTGGTCGTTTGGAACTGCTGTTGACCCCTGGGGCTATCGCGCGGCTGGGCGAGTTTTCCCAACTGCGACTGCCATTGGCGGAACTCAGCGCTGTCCGCTTAGACCTCCTTCAGGGTCGGGTGAGCCTCGAGGTGCTTGAGCTTCCAAAAGGGACCCGGTTGACAGTGAGTTCCGGCGGCAGCGAAATTTCGGTCCGCAAGGCCGGCTTCTACCAGTTCACCGCCGAACCATTCACCCTCAAAGTGTACGAAGGGCAAGCTGAGCTGCTGGCTAGTTCGCCGGGAATGAAGATCGGCCGGGGCCGCATGGCCCAGTGGGTCGATGGCGACTGGGTGATTGGGAAGTTCAACCGTAAAGAGCCCGATCGGCTCTACCAGTGGAGTGCAGCCCGCTCCGAAGCCTTAGCCAGAGCCAACCTTCAGGCAGCTCGCATGTTGTACGAGAATCGCTCCCCTTGGAGGTACCCCGGGTGGTGTTGGGACGCTTCACACGGTTACCTCACCTACATTCCCCGCAGCGGACTACTGGTCAGCCCATTCGGGTTCATGTTCTACAGTCCCCGTTCGGTCATGTATGCGGACGCGCCAGTGCGTTCTTCTTCGACAAGGGATTGGCCAAGTGCGTCAGGTCGAGCTGAGGATAGGTACGCTGTGGTGGACCACAGACCAGCGCCTTACCCCGGCGGTGGGGTTCCGAGTGTCGCAGCCGAACCTGCGGCGGGCCCTGCGCCAAGCCCTCGCTCCGCGGGTACTGAGTCGCCCCGTGCAGGGGGTGGTCGCGGGCGCTGACTGCAAGATAGCTTCTGCGTGAGCAGCGCAGCAACGACGACGTGCCGAACGTGCCCTTCAATTTGCCCCCTCCACAAACGTGGTGCGCTATTCTCGTAAGGTTTATGGGGCGGTCCACCCGTATTCTTCACCCGTTGGAGGTGTGCTGATGCCAACGCGCAAGCCAGCTGCAGGGCAGACTAAAGAAGAGTTGCTCACCAGTGCTAAGATCGCTGAGAAGCTCGGTGTGAAACCAGCGGACGTCAAGAAGGCAATAGAGAAACTCGGGCTGCAACCGGATGTGAAAAGAGGAGCATGTGCGTATTATGGTCCCGCGAGCGTGAAAAGAATCGCGCAAGAATTAGGCCGCTCTAGTTGACTGTAACGAGCGCCCTCGGTGAGCTTGCAAGTTTGATCCTGAACGGGCAGGGCGAGCTGGCTTATAGGCCGCGCAGTAAAGCGGGTGAGTGCGGGAGTTGCCTGTCTAGGCTGTGCCCGCTGGTACCACACGGCTAGTACACCTACCCCTCTCGGTCGATTGGCATATTCCTACTGCCTTGTTACTGTGGGGTTGAATGCGGTGACAACCCACGAAGGGGTAGGTGACTCATGAAGCGCGTGGCCAGCCTTTTGATCGGTGTAGCCTTGACCACCGGCACAGTTCGAGCCCAGCCCCCCGACCCACCACGATCGAGCAAGCTGTGGTGGACCAGCGTGGCAACCCTGTTTGCCAGCTCTTTACTAGACGCACACTCGTCGTGGAATCAGCCCGAACTCAACCCCGTCTTGCGGGATGCAAACGGCCGCTTCGGTATGCGTGCGGTGGGGATCAAGCTGGGGATCACGGGCGTTTGGGTAGCAACTCAATGGATCTGGTTGCGACGCTCCCGCTCGGTCGAGCGCTACGCCACTCTGAGTAACTTCGCTGCGGCCTCGGTATTCACCGGGGTGGCCGTCCGGAACTACCGCCTGCCACAACGTACAGCCGCCGTTGCCTCGACGCCCCTGGACGGTGTACTTCTGGACGGTGTACTTACTACCCCTGCTCCCTGACGCCGCTTAGCTCTCCCGACTTACAACGGCTCCGCCCCCCTCCGTGAGGGATCGGCTCATGCGAGATATTCCGCCAACGCTTCCAAAAACGCTCGCGGACTGAGC
>JAUQPO010000036.1 GCA_030550335.1 Acidobacteriota bacterium | reverse complement strand
CCACCACCATCCATTCTGGCCGCTGCGTACCGTCAGGCCATCACGATTGAAGCGCTCTTTTGAATGGGTCAGAGATGGCTTCGTGCGGAAACGCTTCCAGCGGCGGCTCGGTCGCTGTCCTAGCTTGGGCAAAGCTCGGGTGAACCAAAGGACGGCCCAGGGCGTATCTCCAGTTGATGCCAGTTGCTGGTCTAGGAGCAGAACCGATTCCTGAAGACGGGACGCTTAGACTGCAGGTTGCGGCTCGCCAACTCCCCCAGCGCAGATTGCGGCGCCTTTGGTTCCGGCGCTTGATGGGCGGTCCAGCTTGGGATTGCTTGCGGGAGGTTCGGGCCACCCTGTGGCGCAACAAGCTTCGGAGTTTCCTGAGCTTGTTCGGCATCGCGTGGGGAGTCGGCTCGCTCATCTTGGTCACTGCCTTGACCGAGGGATTCCGGCAAGGTCAGCGGAAAAATATGGCACAGCTCGGTGACCGGATCGTGTTTGTGTTCCCTGGGCGAACCGAGCAACAGGCAGGTGGGGCGCGAGCGGGTCGACGAATTCGCCTTCATTGGGACGACGTGGAAGCGGTTCGCGCGAACTGCCCAGCAGTGGAAGTGGTAGCGCCCGAGGTCAAAACAGTGGACGTGCCCGTACGCAGTACGTACAACGCAGGCCGCTTCCTGACGCTCGGCGTGACAGCCGAGTACCTGCAAATTCGCAACTTACCAATTGGCGAAGGTCGGCACATCAGTGCCGACGACGTTCGGGAAGCGCGCCGGGTGACTGTTCTCGGGGCGTCCGTGCGAGAACAGCTGTTCCCCCAAAGTCAACCAGTGCTGGGCCAGGCAGTTTACATTGCGGGCCTCCCGTATTCGGTCGTAGGGGTCATGGCTAAAAAGAACCAAAACAGTAGCTATGACGGATGGGACAACGACAAGGTTGTCATTCCTGCTACGGCCCTTCTTCGGGATATCCCGCCCAGCCGTCAGGCATATGCCGAGAAGCAGGTGAACCTGATCGTTTACCGAGCACGCAACCCGCGGCAGTGGGCGGAAGCCCAGCGGCAAGTTCGCGCGGTGCTTGCTCGTCGCTACCAGTTCCTGCCCACCGACGAAGGTGCCCTGCACTTTTGGGACACGGTCGAGGACTCGGAGAGGCTCGACCAGGTCTTTGATTCCATGGAAATCTTCCTCGGAGCTGTAGGGCTCATCACTTTGAGCCTCGGCGGCATCGGCGTGATGAACACCATGCGGATCTCGGTCGTGGAACGCACTCAGGAGATCGGTTTGAGAATGGCTCTGGGCGCTACACGCCGGCGTGTTTTGGTGGAGTTCTTCCTGGAAGGGTTAATGCTGGCCTTGCTCGGTGGCCTGGGCGGCCTGGCGATCGTGTTGTTGCTGGTCTTCGGCTTGAATTCGCTCCCGATGCCGGCCATGTTCGCCGGTTTGGTGGTTAGGTGGGCCGCGCTGTTAGCTGTGACTGCCACGCTGGGGACCGTGGCCACTCTCGCAGCCCTCGTTCCAGCCTGGCAAGCGGCCAAGATGACCCCTGTCGAAGCACTGCGATCCGAGGTGTGAAACGATGGGCTGGCAATGGGCTCTCGCCGAGGCATGGTTGGTGCTCCGTTTCTATTGGCGCCGGACGAGCATCGCGGCGATGAGCCTGGCTTGGGGCGTGTGCTGTTTCGTAGTGCTGATGGCTTATGGGGATGGTTTCGAGCGAGCTTTGATCAAGGCGTTTACCGCAGTCGGGCAGCATCTGGTGGTCATCTACGGCGGCCAGACCAGCCAGCAAGCTGGCGGATTGCGTGCCGGCCGGCGGATCCGGTTAGAGTTCGAAGACGCACAGCTCATTAAGGAAACGGTGCCATTAGTCGGTGCTGTCTCGCCGGAGCGCCTGGTTGGGGGTGTGAAAATCGCGCGCGGTACTTACGAAGGCGAGACGACGATCCGAGCGGTTTGGCCTGAGTACCAGCGCATCCGAAATCTCCATATAGCGGAAGGCCGCTGGATCAGCCCCACTGATGACGCCCAGCAGCTGCGGGTGGTGGTTCTTGGGGCCGAAGTGGCCGAGAAGGTTTTCCGCGGTGCACCGGCGCTGGGCCAAGTCGTGCGCCTCAACAAAGTGAGTTTCACCGTGATTGGCGTCCTCCAGAAGAAACTGCAAATCGCCAACTACAATCGGCGGGACAACGATTGTGTGTTCATCCCTTATCAAACTGCTCGCGCGTTCACCGACGTAGGCTACCCGACATTCATTGTTTGGCAACCCGCCTATCCCGGAGCCCTCGAACCGGCTATCCGAGCGGTGCGCGCCAAGTTGGCTGAGGCCCACAAGTTCTCGCCCATGGACACCAGGGCCGTGGAAATCTTACCCTTCGATCAGTTCATGCAGCTGGTCACCGGTATGGTGCTCGCGTTGCGACTGTTGTTGCTACTTGTCGGCGGCCTCACGTTGACCATAGGTGGGGTCGCACTGGCCCACATGATGCTCGCCACCGTCCTTCATCGCACCCGTGAGATCGGGACATTAAAGGCTCTGGGCGCCCGAGCTGGGGACATCATGCGCCAGCTGATCCTGGAGGCGTTGGCGATTGTGGGGATCGGCGGGGCTGTCGGGTTGATGCTTGCCGCCAGTGCGGTTTACGCCATTGGGTCGCTGCCTTTCCTAGGCCCGGTGTTTGAAGACCAAAGTGGACTGGGCGACATTTATCTCCACCTGTCCCCTAAAGCCGTGCTGACATCGGTGGCGTTGCTCGGGTTCGTAGGACTGGTGGCAGCAATCGTCCCCGCCTTCAGGGCTGCTCGGCTCGACCCAATCGAGTCATTGCGATACGAATGAACGCCCCTTGGCAGCCCGCGTGCCTGCCGGCTATACGTTCGTTCCAGCTCTAAGAGCAATTCCGCGGATTGACACGATCGAGACGTGCCTGCTACAGTGGGCTGTTCGATGAATGGGGCGCCAGCGTTGCATCGCACGCCACTCTACGACCTTCACCGGCAGGCTGGTGCCCGCTGGGTCCATTTTGCGGGTTGGGAGCTCCCTCTAGAGTTCTCTGGCATCCTCGACGAGCACCGGGCGGTCCGAGAGGCAGCCGGTTTATTCGACGTCAGCCACATGGGCGAGATTGAGATACGAGGCCCAGAAGCCTTCGAGCTGGTCAATGAAATCACCGTCAATGATGTGCGCCGGTTGTATCCCGGCAAGGCTCAGTATTCGGCGTTGATTTACGAACACGGTGGTTTTGTGGACGACTTAGTGGTCCACATGGTGGCTCAGGATTGGTTTTTCCTCTGCGTCAATGCTGCCAACCAGCACAAAGATTACCAGCACATTCTGCGTTATAACCGGCGGCGCGCCACTGTAGAGTTGACCAGCGATCGCTACGTCCAGCTCGCTTTACAGGGGCCGCGAGCCCAGGAAATCCTGCAACGGTTGACGTCAGTAGATTTGGCTGGCCTTCGCCCATTCCACTTTGTGGATACGGAGGTCGCAAACGTGGCTGCGCGAGTGGCCCGCACGGGATACACCGGTGAGGACGGTTTTGAAATTTATGTCGACCCCGCCCAGGGGCCGCAACTGTGGACGATTTTGCTCGAAATTGGTCGGGATTATGGATTGAAGCCTTGCGGATTGGGCGCTCGCAACAACCTGCGGCTCGAAGCAGGTTTGCCATTGTATGGCCACGAAATCGATGCCTCGACTTCTCCGTTTGAGGCCGGTTTGGGATGGCTCGTCAAATTCGACAAGGGCGATTTCATCGGGCGTCGCGCTCTGGAGCAGGCTCAGCAGCGAGTGTCTCGGCGTCTGGTGGGGTTTGAGCTCCACTCGCGCGCGATCGCCCGCGAGGGTTACGAGGTGCTTGTGGACGGTCGTCCCGCCGGTTGGGTGACCAGCGGCACGTTCTCTCCGGTTCTCGACAAGAGTATCGGATTGTGCTACTTGCCTTGGGACAAGGCGCAGCCCGGCCAAGCCATCCAGGTGCTCATACGTGGCCGGTTAGTGGATGGTGTGGTGGTCGCCACGCCTTTCTATCGCGCGCGGAGGTAAGCGGAATGTACCCGCAGCACTATCGGTTCACCAAAGAGCATGAGTGGGTGTACGTAGAAGGCGACGTGGCAGTGATCGGAATCACCGACTACGCCCAGCGTGAGTTGGGCGACGTGGTTTATGTGGAGCTCCCCGAGGTCGGTCAAGAGCTCACCGCTGGGAAGGTGCTCGGGTCGGTCGAATCTGTGAAAGCGGTTTCGGACGTGTACTCGCCTGTAAGTGGAGAGGTTGTAGAAGTCAATACCGCTTTGCACCAGGCCCCGGAAAAGATCAACCAGGACCCCCACGGCGAAGCATGGTTGGTGAAGGTGCGGCTGCGCGATCCTGCGGAGCTGGATCGGCTGATGACCGCATCAGAGTACGAGGCCTACATTGCCCAGGCCAGCCAGGCCTCAGGCTCCTCCAGCGAGTGACCGTGCGATACCTACCTCATTCTGAAGAAGAACGCCAGCAAATGCTCGCCGAGTGCGGGCTCAGATCCATGGAGGAGCTGGTGGCACACTTGCCGCCAGAGATCCGGCTCGAGCGGCCTCTGGCGCTGGAGCCAGCCAGGTCGGAGTACGAAATCGCTGCGGAATTCCGTAACTGGGCCCAGCAGAATCAGGTCAACGGCCCCTGTTTCCTCGGGGCGGGGGTTTACCGGCACTTCCGTCCCGTGGTCGTCCAGGCACTGGTCTCGCGGGCTGAGTTTTTCACCACTTATACCCCCTACCAGGCTGAGGTCTCTCAAGGGACGCTGGCAACCATCTTCGAGTTTCAGACGCTGATGTGCCAGCTCACCGGCATGGACGTCGCCAACGCGTCCATGTACGACGGTTCGACCGCCATGGCGGAGGCGGCCCTGATGGCCCGCCGGCTAACGCGCCGGGACAAGCTGGTGGTCTCCAGCGCGGTTCACCCCGAGTACCGGGCGGTCTTGCGGACATACAGCGCAGGTCAGGGAGTCCCCGTCATCGAAGTGCCCTACGACCCTGAGGCAGGCTGGACTCAGCAGGACAGCCTCGCCCAGGTCGTCGATCGTGACACGGCTGCAGTCATCGTCCAAAGCCCTAATTTCTTCGGAGTCATCGAGCCGCTGGAATACTGCGCGGAGCTAGTGCATCAAGCCGGGGCGCTCCTCATCGTGACCTTCACGGAAGCCGTCTCGCTCGGCTTGCTCCGACCGCCTGCTGACGCCGACATTGTAGCGGGCGAGCTCCAATCTTTCGCTACTACCCCCAGCTATGGAGGGCCTTTCGCCGGCGTCATTGCGACTCGCGAGCAGTTCGTTCGCCAGCTTCCTGGTCGGCTCGTCGGGATGACCCGGGATGTCCACGGCCGCCGAGCCTTTTGCCTGACTCTGGTCAGTCGCGAGCAGCACATCCGGCGCGAAAAAGCTACCTCGAACATTTGCACTAACCAGGCCCTCGTCGCGCTGATGGCTACGATTTTCTTGAGTGTTTATGGTCGTCGCGGCTTGCGAGAACTCGCCCTGCAGAACCTGGCCAAGGCCCACTACTTGGCGACCAAGCTCCCACCCCGCTTCCGCGGTCCCTTCTTCAACGAGTTCGTCACCCGCGCGCCAGGAGGCGACCCGAACCGGTTGAACCGCCGGTTGCTGGAGCATGGCATTATCGGTGGTTTGCCGTTGGGCCGCTTCTATCCAGAACTGTCTGATTGCTGGCTGCTTTGCGCAACCGAAGTGTGCCGTCGCGAGGAGATCGATCGTTTGGTCGAATTGGTGAGCCAGCCATGATCCGCAAGGTCCGCACTCACCCTACGCAGAATGAGCCTTTGCTGTTTGAAATCAGCCGTCCCGGCAAACGGGCCTATCAGTTGCCTGAGCTCGACGTACCGCCGGTTGACCCAGAGGCGGTGTTAGGACCGGAAAACGTCCGGCCAGATCTGGAAGGCCTGCCGGAATTGAGCGAGGTGGAGGTCGTCCGGCACTTTACCCGATTGTCCACGCACAACTACGCCGTCGACCATGGGCTTTACCCCCTGGGCTCCTGCACGATGAAGTACAACCCGCGATTGAACGAAGCTCTGGCCCAGCTGGATGGCTTGGCTTGGCCTCACCCGTACCAACCCGAAGAAACCGTTCAAGGAGCTCTCGAAATCCTGGCTCGTCTGGAGGCAGCGTTGGCGGAAATCACCGGCATGGACGCGGTCACGCTGCAGCCGGCAGCCGGTGCGCACGGTGAGTTGACTGGATTGCTGATGATCCGTGCAGCGCTTACCGAACGTGGCAATCCGCGCCAGAAGGTCCTGATTCCCGACTCGGCTCACGGCACCAATCCAGCCACCGCCACCATGGCCGGTTACGTGGCAGAAACCGTACCTTCCAACGCGCAAGGAATGGTAGATCTTGGCGCGCTGGAGCGCCAGGTCGATGAGTCGGTCGCCGCGCTGATGCTTACTACCCCGAACACGCTGGGTGTGTTCGAACAGAACATCCGCCAGATCGCGGAGATCTTACACGCCAAGGGCGCCATGCTTTACATGGATGGTGCCAACATGAACGCGCTTCTGGGCATCGCGCGACCAGGGGATTTTGGCGTCGACGCTGTGCACCTGAATCTGCACAAAACGTTCTCCACACCTCACGGTGGCGGTGGACCGGGTGCTGGCCCAGTTGCGGTGAAGAAGCACCTGGAACCTTACCTGCCTGTGCCAAGGCTGGTCAAGACTGAGGCCGGATGGAAATGGGATTTCCACCGTCCTCGTTCGATTGGGCGGGTCCGGGCGTTTTACGGGAACTTTCTGGTAGCTGTGCGGGCCCTCGCTTACATCATGGCCATGGGACCGGAGGGGCTCCGACAAGCTACGCTCGACGCCATTCTCAACGCGCGATACCTGCGTCAGAAGCTGGAGCCGTACTACGAGTTGCCGCACAAGGCCCCCACGATGCACGAGTTCGTGCTGAGCGATGCCAGGCAGGCTACCAACGGCGTACGCACTATGGATATCGCCAAGCGCCTGCTCGACTACGGGTTCTATGCGTATACGGTGAGCTTCCCGCTGATCGTCAGAGGCGCGATGATGATCGAGCCTACCGAGACCGAGAGCAAGCAGGAGCTCGATCTATTCGTTGAGGCAATGAGAGCCATTGCAGAGGAAGCGCAGAGAGATCCCGAGCTGGTCCGTACCGCCCCGCACACCACCCGCGTCGGGCGAGTCGATGAAGTCACAGCGGCACGTCGCCCTATCCTGCGCTGGACTCCCGATCTGCCTCGCGAGTGAGTCCGCTCGACATGGCAAGGAGGGTCCGCAAGAGAACGCTTTAAGTTTCTTCCAGAGCCCCAGGGACCTGTCGGGTCGCTGTTCTTGCCCCGGGGCCTTGCTAGCCCTCAAACGACCGGACGGTACAGCCGTGCTCAGCCCAGTAAGATAAGCTTCAGCGACGTGAGGAGAAGCTGATTGGCAATGTCCTACGGTTTGGATCGGCGTGAGTTCTTGAAGGTCACCGGCTTGTCCGGAGCTGCCTGGGGGTTGGCGGTCGCGGAGGGCCAGGGAAGTGCCCAGGGGCGGCCTCGGCTACGCTTCCGGCAGATCCATCTCGATTTTCATACCAGTGAGCACATCCCGGGGGTGGGTTCCGAATTCGATCCCGATGAGTTCGCCGACCTCATGCAGCGCGCCCACGTCAATTCCGTGACCTGCTTTGCCCGTTGTCACCATGGCTGGATCTACTACCGGACCCGTAAGTTCCCCGAGCGGCGTCATCCCACATTGGTGCGGAACCTGTTAGAGGAGCAGATCGAGGCTTTGCACCGCCGCGATATCCGCTGCCCGATTTATATCACCATCCAGTGGGATCACTACACCGCTCGTGAGCATCCGGAATGGCTCTGCCGCGATGAGAACGGGGCGCCCATTGGGAATCGGCCCTTCGAGCCCGGCTTTTACCAGCGTTTGTGTGTCAACTCTCCTTACCGGGATTTCTTGAAGGAGCACATCCAAGAGGTACTGCAGCTACTGCCGGTGGATGGACTTTTCCTGGACATCGTCCATCCTGTGCCGTGCGCGTGCAAGTGGTGCCTCGCGTTAATGGACAAGCAAGGGCTCGATCCCACCAATCCCCATGACCGACAGCGGTTTGGGCTTAAGACGATCAACGAGTTCAAACTCGAGATGACCCGCTTTATCCGGCAGTTCAACCCAGACTGCACGATCTTTTACAACGCCGGTCACATCGGCCCACGCCACCGCCCCGTGGCCGAAGCTTACACCCACTGGGAGCTTGAGTCACTGCCTAGCGGCGGCTGGGGGTACTTGGATTTTCCGCTCAAGATCCGCTACACGCGCACCCTGGGGATGGACAGCCTCGGGATGACGGGCAAGTTCCACACATCTTGGGGGGATTTCCACTCCTACAAGAACCAAGCAGCTCTGGAATTCGAGTGCTTCCACATGCTGGCGCTTACGGCTCAGTGTTCCATAGGCGACCAATTACACCCCACAGGGCGCTTGGACCGCTACGCCTACGAGCTGATCGGACGGGTCTACGAGCAGGTGGAGCAGAAGGAACCCTGGTGTGAGGGTGCAAAAGCCGTGGTGGACGTTGGTGTGCTCAACCCGGAAGAGTTCCTCGGTGGCGCTGCTCGTCAGATTCCGCCTGCAGCGTTCGGCGCCGTACGCATGCTTCAGGAACTGCACGTTCAATTTGACGTCCTGGACTCCCAAAGCGATTTCTCACCTTACAAGGTGCTGGTCCTACCCGACCGCATCCCTGTTTCCGAGCCGCTGCGCAGAAAATTGCAGAGCCACGTGGAACAGGGGGGAGCGCTCATTGCGTCGTTCGAAAGTGGCTTGGACGAGGACGGCAAAGCTTTTCGCCTGGAAGCCCTGGGCCTCCGCTACAAGGGCCCGGCTCCCTACAGCCCGGATTTCATATTGCCTCGAGGCCCCATCGGCAAGGATCTTCCCGAAACGGAGCACGTGATGTACCTGCAAGGCAAGGAGGTCGAACCGGTATCGGCTGAAGTGCTTGCTCGATGCGTCGTCCCGTACTTCAACCGGACCTGGGAGCATTTCTGCTCTCACCGGCACACTCCATCATCGGGTCGCGAGGCCTACCCTGCCATCACGCGCAACGGGCGCGCCATCTACTTCGCTCACCCGATCTTCGAGCAGTATCACCGCAACGCGCCACGGTGGGTGAAGATCCTCGTGCGCAACGCATTGCAGATGCTGTTGCCGGAGCCTGTGTTGCGCGTCGACGGCCCCTCCTCCCTCATCGTCACCGTCAACGAACAGGCGCACAGAAACCGCTGGGTGGTTCATCTTCTCCACTACATTCCCGAGCGGCGCGGCATAGACTTCGACGTGATCGAGGATGTCATCCCGCTGTTCAACGTCCGAGTGTCTGTGCGCTGCCGGAGGAGTGTCAAGCGCGTTGAGTTAGTACCGGAGGGTGGGCAGCTGCCTTTTGTGACTCGAGAAGGGCGCACCGAGTTCGTCGTCCCGCGGGTGCACGGGCACCAGATGGTAGCCCTGACATTCGCTTGAAGCCATAAGGAAAGAAAATTACCGGCCATGGAACAGGAGAACGAAACGCCCCAAGCCACTCCGTTGGATCCCGTAGCTGAGGAGATTCTCCGCCAGGTCCAAGCCTGCGCCCCAGGCAAGTCTACCGACTTGATCTCGGTAGCCAAAGCCTTCGCCGAGCGAGTGGCCAAGCCCGGCGATCCACCGGATTTGTGGCGCAAATACCTGACCGCCGTTCGACAGCAAGCGATCCACCTGGCCCGCCAGGGCCGCATCGTAATTCTGCGGAAGAAGCAGCCGGTAGATCCGTGGAAGCCGATTAAAGGGGTGATCCGGATAGCGAATGCTCAGGACTGGCGAGGAGACCAGCAAGGCGACAGGAAAACGCCATGATCCCCTAGGGCCTCGAAATCCAGCCAACGGCTTGAGCTACTGCGTATCGTTTGAACCCCGACCGATTCGCCCAGCGAGCGTCGTGGGTGCCGTGGCGTAGCCCAACGCAGTGCACGCTCGCATGGTGCGGACCAGTCCGGACGATACCCCGGTGGACCTGACCTCCCCAGGTGGGGTCACTATGGCGGCATAAAACGTTTTCGGCACGCAAGACAAGTGCTGTCGTGGCGTTGACGCGGCCCTACGAGCCCGAGAATTCTGGCAGGCTCGCCCCCAATCAATCCCGTCCCGAGGCTTGGTTGGTTCCGCAGCAGCCAGTCGTGGTCAGTGGTCTCAACGCCTTCTGAGACTGCTGTGTGAGTGCTGTGATGGAGGCCTCCACTCCCTGCGTGTCGAATCCTGCCCGCCAAGTGCTACCGAAGTTGTCTGGCCGGCTCAGCTGGCATGGTGTAACCAGATAGTAGGTCGACAGCTCACGCCACCGCGCTGCCCGGAGTTTTCAACCCTTCCCCCGCTAGACGCGACGCACAGGTACGGCCCAGAGTACTTTCCGGGCTTGAGCCTGGGTCTGGGGTTCCTCAACTATCATGAGCGAACACGGGTCCAGAATAGCGGCCAGTTGTGGCTCGTACTCGTTCTCGGTGCAGGGGAAGATGTCGCTGGCCACCAACGAGTGCGATTTGCATGCCAGGGTGCGTGCTGCGGGAGTGGTGGCGCAGCTCGATTAGCTGACACCTGTCAGCGTCGTGGGGACTAGGGAAACACCTTTATGGACCTAACAGTTTGTTGGTGGACGGCATGGGATTCGAACCCACGACCCCGGCGTTGCGAACGCCGTGCTCTCCCAGCTGAGCTAGCCGCCCACCTGCTTTTGGCGGGATCCTCAACTAAAATATAGCATGTTCGCTTCCCGTGCGAGCCTGCCCAGAGCACCTCGATGAGTGCCAGCGACTGGCGGAGAAAATGCGGCGCGACTGGGATCAGCGCGCCCGCGAAAACCCCTTCTACTACGTCAATACCGCCCGCTCGTCCTGGTCGCTCGAGGAATTTTTTGCCTCCGGCGAACAAACCGTCGCCGACGAGATCCTTACCGACATGAGCAACATCTGCCAGGGCCTTGACCCCAAGGAAATGCGTGTACTCGAAATTGGCTGCGGTGCAGGGCGCGTCACGCGAGCTCTGGCACGGCTATTCGGCGAGGTCTGGGCGGTCGACGTCAGTGGCGAGATGGTCCGGCTGGCTCGCGAGTTGTTGGCCGATCTCCCCAACGTCCACATCTTGCAGAACAACGGGTTCGACCTCAGCGTGCTGCCTCCGCTCCGCTTCGATTTTGCCTTCTCCACCATCGTCTTCCAGCACATCCCCAGCAAGCGGGTCATCGAGAGCTACTTGCGGGAGGTGCACCGGCTGCTTCGCCCAGGCAAGCTATTCAAGTTCCAAGTTCAGGGTTACCCAGACTTCGAACGTCCACCGAACGACACTTGGTTGGGTGTGCCACTGACTAAACAAGAGGCTATCGAACTGGCGCTTCGGACGGGCTTTGAACCGCGGTATTTCCGTGGTGAGGGGACTCAGGAATTCTGGCTATGGTTCTTTCGCCGCTCTCGCCTGCGCCAGCGATTGCTGTACTACGGCTGGCGTCTGGCCGCCTCGCTTTCACGCCCAGCAGCTTCCCCTCCAGCTTGAGGTGATTGAGGCTTCCGCTTTCGTCCCCGTGGCCGGCCTCGTTTGCTAGCGGTGCGTGCCTGGCGAGCCTGCAGCATAGCCTCCAAGGACTCGATGACCTCGGTGAGGAGTTGCCTTTCCTGGTAGAGCTCATTGAGGATCTTGTCCAGGTCCATCGCCCCGCGCCAGCATCATAGTACGACCCAGCCACCGCCGAGGGTCAACTTTAGCTCGGGAAAGGGCCGCTGGGGTACTAGGACTGCCCGGCTCACCGCACTAAGGGTGGCCATCCCCATTGTATGTGGTAACCACCGTACCGGAGGGCCCAGAAAATTCCGGCAGCCACCACCAGCCCCACAATGGCCACCGCTTTGCCGATCTTGCCCCATGGGAAGCCCCGCCCTTCCCGGTGCAACTCCAGCAGGTAGCCCGCAAATGCGCCCACGAAATACAGCAGGCACATCGGCACGGAAAACAACATCAGGTTGACCACATCGGGCGTCGGCGTGATGATCGCTGCGACAGTCACGATGATCAGCACGGCGTAACGTGCATTGCGCAGCAGGAAGCCCGGGGTTACGATGCGCAGGAGGGTCAAGAAGAAGATCAGTACGGGCAGCTCGAAGATCAAGCCAATGCCCAGCGTGACGTTCACAAACAGGTCGAAGTATTCCGTAATGGAGACCACTGGCTGGATGTTGATATCTCGGCCGATGCCCAGCAAGAAGGTAAGACCATAGCGAAAGGCCACGAAGTAGGCGAACAGGCCGCCGAGAATGAACAGCCCCGCCGAAATGATGATGATCGGCGCGGCCCAACGTCGCTCGCGCCGATACAAGCCCGGGGCGACGAAGGCCCAAGCCTGATACAGGATCCAGGGCGAGGCCAGGAAGATAGCCGCCAGCATCGGCAGTTTCACCCACACCGTGGTGAAGGTCTCCATCGGCTTAATTTGAGCTAACTTCGGGTTCTCATACCCGAGCTGGATCAATGCGTCGACCGCAGGCTCACTCACAATGCGCCACAGGTCGTTAGCAAAGATCACACAGAACAGAAATGCGATGCCCACGCCGGCCAGGGCTTTGAGGATTCGAGAGCGCAGTTCCTCCAGGTGCTCCATAAAGGACATCCGGAGCAGCTCTTCTTCCTCGTCCTCGCTGTCGGAACCACGCTGATTGGTGGGTTTTGAGGGCGGCGGATTGGCGCCAGAGCCGGATGCGGTCGCAGCAGACTCCAGACTCTTCGTAGACGTGCTGGTCCCAGCTTGCAAGCCTCCAGTGGCTCCGTAGAGTTCCTGCTCGTAATCGTCGTAAGTGGGCCCCGAACCTGGCTCGCGATCTGAAGACGGGCTCCCGTAAACGTCAGGCACTATCCTGCTTGCGTCGTGAGCGTTTCTCTGCAGGTTCTCCATTCGGCAAAAAGGTGGCCAGTGAGTGAACTAAGGCTCAAACTTGCGCTGGTCCTCCGGAATTTCCAGAAGCTACACCCGTCAGGTCCTGACGGGGTTCGTCGACGGCCTCGACCTCACTCCCCACAGGGCGTTCGGGGATGGTCTCGCCCGCGCTGGCTAGTTCCGTCACTTGCTCGCCACCCAGTTGCGAGCCGTTGTCGGCCACCGTCGACTGCGTTTCAACCTGGGTTGTGGTCTGGCTGGAGCTGGTCTCGTAAGTGTACCTTTCCTCGTAAGGATATTCGTAGTCGTCGTAATAGCCGTAAGAGCTGTCGTAGTAGCTGGAAGCAATTTCAGTGCTGACGCGACGCGTCTCTTCCTCAATGGCCCGTGTCTCCTGCTCGATCGCTCGCAACTCCCGATCCCAGGTGGCCTTCAGTTCATTCGATGCGCGCCGAAACTCTTGAATGGCTTTTCCGAGTGTACGGCCTAGTTCGGGGAGCTTACGTGGCCCGAAAATGAGCAAGGCCAAGATGAAGATGAATATCGTCTCCTGCCAGCCCAGCGGGCCCATGCGTTCCTCCTAATCCAAACGCCACCTTCATGATAGCCCCACCTCGAAGTCCGGTCAACCGGGCAGCTCAGGCACCGCTGCCCCATCAACAGCGGCGAGTGCCTATACTGGTGGGCATGAGGCGACTGTGGCGTCTGTCATTTGCTGGCGTTTTCTCCATTGTAGCTTCCCTAGCCCAGGTCTCCATCGTTCAGGAGCCGACTCAGGCGCGGATAGAGATCGACGGTAAGCCGTTCGCCACCTTCTACTATGGCCCTGACACGACCAAACCCTACCTCCACCCATTGCGGGCGGCTTCCGGCAAAATCCTCACCCGCCGCTACCCCATGGAGATCGTGGAAGGCGAGTCCAGGGACCATCCCCACCATCGTGGCTTGTGGTACGCCCACGGCGATGTCAACGGCATCGACTTCTGGTCCTCTGATCCGACTCGCCAAGGCGAGAAGTTTGGCCGCATTGTTCTCGAGCGCGTGCTCGAAACGAAGAGCGGCAAAGAACAAGGCTCGATCCTCGCTCGTTTCCGCTGGCAGGATTCTAAAGGACAGGACTTATTGATCGAGACGCGCCGGATGACGTTTTACAGTCATCCGCAATTGCGCATCATCGACGTGGACATTACCCTCGAGGCTGTACAAAAGTGTCGGTTCGGGGATACCAAAGAAGGCACCTTCGCCATTCGTGTCGCCGAGCCGATCAATGAGCGGCGAGGTGGCACCCTGGTGAATGCACATGGAGCCAAAGGAGAAAAGGCCGTCTGGGGTAAGCGGGCTCCATGGGCAGACTACTACGGGCAGATCGACGGGGAAACGTACGGGATAGCTATTTTCGACCACCCCGATAACCCGAAACACCCTCCGTTCTGGCACGCGCGAGCTTACGGGCTATTCGCTGTCAACATCTTCGGGGAACGGGATTTCTATGCCGATCCTTCGCGCGATGGAAGCGTGGTGCTGGAGCCTGGTCAGCAACTCCGCTTCCGATACCGCGTCGTGATCCATCCTGGGGATCCTGAAACGGCCAAGATCGCCGAACTGTACGAACAGTACGCTCGCGGACGCAAGGCGAGTGACTGAACTCCTATCTCAACGGCGGCCAATCGTTCAACGCCCTACAGGTGTTGGGGAATCAACTCGCTGGACCTGGTTTCCAGCGAATAGCAGCTGCATAACGTCACGGACGTAGCGGAGCGTCTCGTCAAAGGGCGGCACGCCGCCGTACAGATCCACTTGCGTCGGTCCGGCGTTGTAGGCTGCCAGAGCGAGCGTCAGGTCTCCGCCGTATCGTTGGAGCAGCCACCTCAAATAGCGCGCCCCGGCCCGAACGTTCTCGCCAGGGTCGAAGGGGTCAGCCACAGATAACTCCGCGGCGGTACTGGGCATGAGCTGCATCAAGCCCAAAGCCCCCTTGGATGACACGGCGCAAGGTTGGAAGGCCGATTCGCGCTGGATGATCGCACGCAGGAGGTCAGGGGTCAGGCCATGCTCGCGAGCGGCCGACTGAATGGCGTCTTCCAGTTGGAGAGGATCGACGCTTTGGCAGTTCGGAGGGATGGCAGGAGGGGGCGCTACCGACGGCTTCGGCCACGGCAGCAAGAAGAACCCACGACTGTCGCCGCTCGCCAGGCCGGCTTGCTTCAGCACTGCCTGGCGCTGCAAGGCCACTGCCTGCTCCATAGACTGGCGCACCTGTGCATACGGATCGGAAGTCTGACCCACGCAGATCATGAGGCTCGCGAGCCACCAGGCCGTGGTCGTCCCAGCCCACCAGCGCACTGGCATCGTGCTCAGTATCGGCCGGAGCTGGGCGGAACTTCACTCGGCCAGCCGACTGCCACCGGCTGGGACGGCTACCCGCACAGAAACCAAGTGCTGTCCGCGAGGCAGAAAGAGCACCCATCGGCCTTCGTCCCCCTCAATCCGCAGCTGCGTCAGTGACCCGTCGAGTTCGACGCTTGATGGCTTGCGGTCCAGGATGGCCAGGGCTCGTGCTTCTGCTTCGTAGCTGAACTCGATGCCGTCTGCCGTGGCGGCGGCGGTCAGCAGCAACCCATTAAAATCGAGCAGTCGCACTGGAGGTGGGGCAGACGAATGACTGAGGGTATACCGCCCGGCGGGCAACCATACTACCTCGCCGTCCTCCCAAGGCCATTCCCGCCCGTCGACTCGGACGGGGCCTTTCCACCGCACACCTGCGGGACGCTCCAGTTCGACAGCCACACCAGTCGAGCCCCGCTCAACCCGGCGGACGACTGCAAGAGCCGAGGGGATCCACCTGACGTCAGGCCGACGGATTGAATGCTCGGCGTAAACAGCCACTCGGGGGAAGGCTTGCGCCGCGACGTGCAGCAAGGACAGAAGCTCCGTGCCGGTTTGTTGCTTGGTAGGGTAGACGTCTTGGTAGCGTTCCACAATGTTGATGTCCACCGCTAGGCGGTCCGGCCGCTGGACCAGGCTTCGGTAGGCGCTTGCAAGTTTGCGATACCGCTCGGGTCCCAGGTGCCAGATCGTCGCTGGGTCCTCGACGATGAATGTGAAACCCATGGCCTCGGCTTGGGCGAGCGTCGCAGCGGCATCGGCGCCAATCTTGTCGCGCATAGTGTTGTCGAAGCGGTCGTCCACATGGGTCAATGCCAACCCGAGATGCGGCCAGCGATCCCGGAGGCGCACCAATCGCTCCATCCAAGCACGCTGGAGACGAAGAGCGAGCTCTACCCGGAACTCTAAAAACAGCCGCAAGCTCTCCGGACTGCGCGCGTGATAGCGCGGCTGTTCCGGCTGGAAAAGCTCCAGGGGATCGAAGCCGTGGCGCTCGCGAAACTCCTTTCGGACTCCGTCGTTCATTGGCGTAAAGCGTGCGGGGCTGGAATAGCCTTCGAGAGATTCGAAGTACAGCTCGGCCAGGTTCACCCCGTCCCAATCGAATCGCTCCATCAGGCGCTCTAAATCCCGCGCTACTGTCTCGAAGCAGTCCCGGTCGGCCAGGTTCATCAACTTGCGCCAATCCAGGTGGGCGTCTTGCAAGAGCGCGGTTTTTTCTCGCCATTGAGGGAACCGTTCCCAGAAGCGCTCGCTCACATGGGGAAACTCCAGCCAGGCGTAGACCAGGATTCCGGCTCGATGACACTCGCGGATCAAGCGCTCCAGGAAGACGTCGCGTTGCGGATCTGGTTCCCAGAATTGCCACGCTGCCACATGCAGGGCCGCAATCCCTATTTGCCGCCACCGCCGGGCGAAGTACTCCAGATCCACACGCAGTCGGTAGGAGGGATCGAAAAACGCCCACAACGCTCGGCTCCGGAACGGTGGCTGGAGGCCGAGGCCGGCGAGTGCCTGCAGCAAATAAGGGAACCGTTCGAATCCACCTCGGCCTGGGCCGCAGAGTGTCCATAGTACTCCTCCCTGGCCCAGGCGGTAGCCCGCAACCAACGGGGCGTGAGTCCATCG
>JAUQPO010000374.1 GCA_030550335.1 Acidobacteriota bacterium | reverse complement strand
AGCTCTCGTGGGCCAGTTACGATGACTTCCAACGTCAGTGGCCGGCCGGGGCACAGGCGTAGGTATTCCCGAATCCACCCTGCAAGATCCACGTTTCCCTCGCCCGCACGTACCCAGCGGACAGCCGCTCCTTTGGGCGTACGCCAGACGAGGCTATCGCGAACGTGGCTGGTCAGGGTGTATGGTGCTAGGACACGCAACGTGTGGTGGGGATCTTCGATTGCCCATAGGGGGTTGCCGGAGTCCAAACACACCCCGACAAAATCGGTTCCGGCTTGTTCCACTAACATCTTGAGCTCCCTTGCCTGCATATCGCCCGCGTGGTTCTCGATCGCGATCTGGATACCCGCGTTGAGAGCTCGGGATCGCAAAGCTTTGAGCACTTTCACGGTGTTCTCGATGTGCGCTTCGATGGGCAATGGCCCGCTGCGATCCTCCCAAGAACCCAGATAGGCTCGGACAATTTTGGACCCAGCGATTTCGGCCGCGCGTATCACCTCGGCGAGTTGCTTTTCCGCTGGTCCCCCTTCGGGTTGGAACCTTTTTGAGCTCGGGCAGATCGAGCCCATGCCGATCTCCAGCTCCAGCCCCAGGCGACGCGCATGCTCGGCGACCTTTCTAACGTGGCTTTCTTCGAGGCTGCCCAGGAAGCGTATCTCCGAAAAATGCACCAGCTGAACGCCCAGCCGCGCGCAATAGTCGAGTGCCTCGAAGGGCGACCAATTGGACGAGCGGATGCTGAACAGGTCGATACCCAGCTTCACCGGCGGTTTCGAACTTGCAGCCGTAACAGGACTGACAACGACGGCGCTGAGGAACTCTCTCCGTGTCATGGTGACACCGTTAGCAGACTGAGCAGGCCTTTCCTTACAAATTTAGGCTTTTCAAATACCGTCGGAAAGCTTCGCCCAGGTCGTTCCGCTTGAGGGCGTACTCTACGGTGGCCTGGAGGAACCCGAGCTTGTCACCGGCGTCGTAGCGTCTCCCCTCGAACTTGTATCCGTAAATGGGTCTAGAGCGCAGCAGCTGACGCAACGCGTCGGTCAATTGGATTTCGCCACCCGCTCCTGGTCCCGTCGCTTCAATGCACGGGAAGATTTCGGGGGTGAGGATGTAGCGACCGATGATGGCCAGCCGAGAGGGAGCTTCCTGAGGCGAGGGCTTTTCCACGAGGTTGCGGATCCGGAAGACACGGTCGTTGGCACCGTTGAACTCGACTGGTTCGGCATCCACAATCCCGTAGGCGGGGACGCTTTCTTCGGGCACCTCCATCAGGGCCAGGACCGAGGAGCCGAAGAACTCGTAAACGTCCATCAGTTGGCGCAGGCAGGGTACCGGCGCGTCGATCAGGTCATCCGAGAGAACCACTGCAAAGGGTTCGTTACCCACCAGGTCCTTGGCTCGCAAGACAGCGTGCCCCAGGCCAAGCGCTTCTTTTTGGCGCACGTAGGCCACATCGATCATGTCGGAGATGGCGCGCACGATAGCCAGCAGGTCGCGTTTGCCCTTGGATTCGAGCACGTGCTCGAGCTCGAAGCTCACGTCAAAGTGGTCCTCGATACTGCTCTTGTTCCTGCCGGTGACGATGATGATGTAGGAGATGCCCGAGGCCACTGCTTCCTCAACACCATACTGAATCAGGGGCTTGTCGACGATCGGAAGCATCTCCTTGGGCTGTGCTTTGGTGGCCGGCAAAAAGCGTGTACCCAGACCCGCTGCAGGGAACACGGCTTTGCGGACTTTCGGAACCATCGCCATCATTGTAGTATCGGTTCTCGTTGGTTCCTTGCGAGTCATCCCAACTGGTGGTGGTACTAGCAGTCGTAGCGCCACCACTGGAGAAACGCCGGGCGGAGGGTGGCTGTGCGTCTGATCGACCTGAGCCACACGATCGAGAACGGCCAGCCGGGGTTTCCGGGCGACCCGGCTGCGGAGCTCTCGCTCTGGGCCACCGTCGACCAGCAGGGTTACCACATCAGCCGGCTATGCTTGAGCACCCATCACGGCACCCACGTGGATCTTCCGTACCACGTCGTTCCGGGTGGGATTACAGCGGCTACCGCACCCGTGCAGTGGTTCTGTGGGCCGGCGCGGTTGGTAGATTTGGCTCCCAGCAGCGCTTTGCCCGCCGGGACGGCCATCAGCGTGGCCATGCTAGAGGTACATGAGCGTGGTTTCGAACCCGGAGGCCGCGTCCTGGTGCGAACTGGATGGGATCGGCGATTTGGCTCGCCCGAGTACTATCGGGACTACCCTCGGTTCACCGAAGAAGCCGCGCAGTGGCTCGTATCGCGCAGGATACGATTGTTAGGAATGGATACGCCGTCGCCCGAAGCAGATACTAACAGAATCCACCGCTTGTTGCTCGAAAGCGACATTGTTTTGATTGAGAATCTTTGCCGGTTGGAGGAGCTGCCGGAAGAGTTCATCCTGTGTGCTCTCCCCTTGAAACTCTCTGGTGGTGACGGCTCTCCTGTGCGAGCAGTGGCGCTGGTGCCAGCCTAAGCTGGACGCCTGGAGCGGTGTTTTCTGGGCTTTTTGACTGGGGGTTGGGACTGCGGTATCCTTAGTTGAAGAATTTCTCGCGACTCCCACAGATTCCAGGATGGTCAAGCATCGGTCTGTACTGAAGCGGATTCGTCAAACACGGCGCCGGACGCTCATCAACCAGATCCGGAAAACGCGCCTCAAGAACCAGATCAAAGCGTTTCGGCGCGCGCTGGCGGAAAACAATGTGGCGCTGGCCGAGCAGCTGTTGCCGAAGACATTCTCGCTGATCGACCGTGCCGCCAAGTGGGGCATCATCAAGAAAAACACGGCTGCCCGGTACAAGAGCCGCTTGCACCGGCGGCTATTGCAGTTAGCCGCTGCGGCGAAGGCTTAACGGCTGTCCGAGGCCAGGGCTCCTCTTGTCCGCGCGGGTCTGAGCCTCTCCGGGGGTCGCTGTGTGCACCTGGCTGGGCTCGCCGGATGGCACACTGTAAATAAGAAGGGAGGTTGACTCTGGTTCGAGGCCGCCTGGCACTGCTTGGCCGGCTGCGGTGGGTATTGTTGGCCGTTGCGGCGCTGCTAGTTGGCGTGCTGGTGGGAGCACTTTCCGTAATGCGGGAAAGGGCCCACCAAAGCCGTCAGGAAGCTGCCGCTGGCCAGCAAATGAGCCTTCCTGTGACTGTAGAAGGCCAGGCCAAACTT
>JAUQPO010000373.1 GCA_030550335.1 Acidobacteriota bacterium | reverse complement strand
TCTGGGCGAATGTGGTTGAGGTTGATATTTGGGAAGGGGACGTGACGTCCGAGTTTGCCCAGTGCACCCACCTCCAACAGCCAGTCGCGCCACTGGTGCTGTAACGTGAGATTGAAGTCGAAACTGTACGTAACGACACGCGCCTCATCGAAAAACTGGATCTGCGACGTAGCGTAGCGAGTACCCCGCATACCGAAAGTAGGCAGGCGCTCTGATTCCGGCACCGGATCTAGAGCTCCCCGTGGGATCCCTTGGGCAAGTGTGAATGGCACTGGATGGCGCGCAGCGTAGCTTTGTTCGAAGCTCATCCGGGCCACTTGCTGAGCGTTCCGGCTGTAAGGCTCGCCGTAGAACATCCCGAACCCACCGCGCAGAACGGTGGCTTCCTTGCCCAAGAAGCGCCAGGCGAAGCCGAAGCGAGGGGCCACATTATTCTTGTCCCAGCGCCACAAGTACTTCCCGTAGCCAAAACGATGAGGGAAGGTCACGATGCCAGTCGCCCAGACCGGAATGTCCCCCTTGCCCGCTAGTGGATTGGGCTTCCAGGGGCTGAAACCGTTCATGCGGTCGGCCACCTCGGACACTGGTGTTTCCGTCTCGTACCGCACACCTAGGTTGAGCGTCAATCGTGGCGTCACGCGGATATCGTCCTGGAAATAGCCGGCGAAGTACCGAATCCGCTTGCCAATCATGGGCTCCAGGTTGACGTCGGCCGAATTCAAACGTCCCAACAGAAACTCGGCGAAACGGATTCCGGTGTTGGCAATCGGCTTGCCCTTCGCGTCGTAGCCCCGCGTAAAGCGTTCAGTAAAGCCCCACTGGCCACTGGGTTGCCGGCGATTGTTGTCGTTACCCTGGAAGCGCTGGTGCTTGAATCCGAACTTCAGGGTATGCTTGCCCCGGATCTTGGTGAATTGGAAATCGTAGTCCAAGCTATTGAAGGCAGCAAAACGATTCGCGTTGCCGGTGGCCCCGATGGAGTCCACGGGTACCAGACCGCCCCCGAAATTCAGGCGCGGGAACGCCTCACCAGCGATTTGATCCAGCACTGGGATGCCGAACTTCTGAGCCCAATTCGTGTCGCAACATGCGCCGCTCCCGCGGTGGATAGTCACCCGATTGAAGCCCAGCGTCGTGCTCAAAAAGAACGTTGGCGAAAACAGGTGTGTGGCGTTGAGCGCCAGGTTGTAACGATTGTTCCAGATATAGAGCTGATCGGGGTCAGCGGGTCCGTAGCCCCGGCTGGAGTGGTCTAAACTGTCGTCCGGCTCGGTAAACAAAAACCGCGCATAGCCACGAGTATTCGGACTCACTTCGTGGTCCAGCCGCAGCGTGTGGTAGTTTCGCCGGGTATCACTCGGAACATTCTCCTGCCAATTACCGGCGTAGTTATACACGTTGTTCGGCGGCCGATTCGGCGCGGGGATGTACTTGCCTTCGAGAATTCGCGCTGCGACCGGATCGAACCGCGACTTCGGGATCACGTTCCCAGGGAAAGGCTGGGTGTTTCTGGGCTCGGTGAAAGTTCCCGTGCCCGTCGTGGGGTCATATACTGGGACTACCCTTACCTGCCCGCCAATCAACGCCGTAGCCCGTGAAAAGTCCCCTTGCTGGAATTCGGGCAGACCCACGCTGCGGGTGCGAACATCCTCGCTCCGCTCCCGCAAAATGTCCAGATTGTAAAAGAAAAACGTCCTGTCTTTCCGGATTGGCCCACCGATAGATCCGCCAAAGTTATTTCGGCGTAGCTTCGGTTTCACATCCGCCGCCCAACCCCGTGCGTCAAACTTGTCGTTCCGTACAAACTCGTAGAGCACCCCTCGGAACTCGTTCGTGCCGCTGCGGGTCACTGCGTTCACCACCCCGCCAGTGCTCCGGCCGTACTCAGCCCCCAAGGCGTTCATTTCCACCTTGAACTCCCGGATGGCATCCACCGGGGGGCTGATCTCCATCTGATTTGCGCCCAGGCCCGCCCGGCTCGAGTGCACGCCGTCCAAGAACTGTGGGGTGGACTGAGTCCGACTGCCGCCAATCGAGACTTCGCCACCCACCATGAAGGCACCCGGCGTGAGGTTGACCAGCGTATACACGTTGCGGTTCTGATTGGGCATCTCCAACACTTGCTCGACCTGTACGGTGTGGCCCACCTGCCCCGACGTGGTCTCGACCAACAGAGCCTGTCCGCTGACTTGAACCTGCTCGGTGACCACACCAACCTCTAACACCACGGGGTGAGTCAGCGTGCTACCCACATTCAAGCGCAACCCTGTCGCCTCGTAACGTTTGAAGCCTTCAATCTCGACGCGCAGTCTATAAGTACCCGGCACTAGGTTGGGCACACGGTAGGTTCCATCTTGTTGGGACTCCACCGTGACGGTCATGCCAGTCTCCTCGTTGATCACTTCCACTCGTGCGCCAGGGATCACCGCACCCGTCGGATCATGGATGGTGCCAGTAATAGTCCCCAATGCCGTTTGCCCAGGTAACCGGGAGGGCACTCCAGTACACAGCCCGAGGAGTAGGCCGAGCCCCGCAATGGCACAATGGAGCCCGTGCTTGTCTGACGCGAACCACGATAGGAGTCGCATGGTTTAGGAGCCCCCTTTCCTCACCGGCTTGGAATCCCCGTGGGGACGGGTAACAGTGGGCATATGATGGCTTGAGGGTAGCATGCCCCGGGGGATCCCTGCCCGGGACAAATTATACGCAGCAAAACGCCCCCTGTCAACGAAATAAGCTGCGAGCGGGAAAGCCGCTGACAGCGCCACCACAGCAGCGAGGTGGCGCTCTCGTGTTCCTACTGGTCTGGCACGCCGCTTAACAGCCGGCTAATCCCGATCGAACGAGTTCCCCAGTTCGCGGCAGGCAAAAAGAGCCCACTTCCTATGCTCCGTAACCCCGTCGTTCCTTGAACCCAACCCCAGGGTTCACAGCGCCTTGCGAGCTCGCGCACGGGACCGCCAGCGGACCACTTTCACTAGCGCAAAGCTTACAAGGGCCGTTCTCGAATCCCGTTTGGCGTTTGAGTGGGACTGCGCAGTGGTGCCCCGAGAGTTGCGTGGCCTTTTCCTCACTCAGGCAGAGCAGTCAACAACATCTGCTGACACTGTCGGGGGCAAACGAATTGCCTCGACTGGCTAACCTGGTCGCCCCCCTGGGGTCTAAGCGCGCTATTTGGAACCAACGCACGTTCCCCGGCCAGTGG
>JAUQPO010000372.1 GCA_030550335.1 Acidobacteriota bacterium | reverse complement strand
AAAGTGGGGCGTTAGGCTGATGTCGATGGGATTCCTTAACCCCACCGATCAACCCATACTGTGGCGAGGGCCACTATTGCACCGGATAATCCAGCAGTTCATCCGAGATGTCGACTGGGGCGAACTCGAGGTCCTGATTGTGGACTTGCCGCCGGGCACGGGCGATGTGCAATTGTCCTTGTTGCAAACTGTGCCGCTCAGCGGCGGCATCGTGGTGACGACCCCCTCGGATGTTTCCCTGGACGATGCCCGCAAGGCTGTACTCATGTTTCGGCAGGTCAACACAGAGGTCCTGGGTATTGTCGAGAACATGAGCTATCTGATTGTGCCGGGGACGGGTCAGCGCATTGACGTGTTCGGTAGCGGGGGCGGGCGGCGTGTGGCGGAGGAAATGCAAGTACCGCTACTGGCAGAGTTACCACTCGACCCTGAAGTGCGGTTGGGAGGTGATACTGGTTATCCTGTGGCGTTGCGGGATTCTTCGGATCCTGCTGCTGCCCCGTACCGCGCGCTGGCCCGTGCGGTACTGGCCCGCTTGCGAGAAAAAGGAAGCCAGCGGACACCTGAAATCATTGTCGAAGATTAAACAGTCAAAGATTGTGGCGCGCCAGTCTAGACCATCGCTTAGCGCCAGTGGTCAATCGACCAAACCCATCCGCATGGCGAAGCGAACCAGCTCCCCAAGGCTGTGCAGGTTGAGTTTTTCCATGATGCGGCCTCGGTAGGCATCCACGGTGTAGACGCTCAGGTTGAGGAGCGCGGCGATCTCCTTGTTCGTTTTACCCTCGGCGAGCAACTGCAGGACCTCTCTCTCCCGGCTGGTGAGAAGATCCAGCGGGCTCTTCACCTGTCGCCGGTAATCACTCAGTACCGCTTCAGAGACTGCCGGGCTCAGGTAGCCTTCGCCCCTTGCCACCGCTCGAACTGCAGCTACCAGGTCCCGGTCGAAGGCGTCCTTGAGTAAGTAGCCGCTAGCCCCAGCCCGGAGGATTTCCCGAACGTACACAGCATCCTTGTGCATACTCAGGGCGAGGATGCGGACGTGAGGATCCTCTGCGAGAATCCGTCTGGTGGCCTCGATTCCATTGAGGTTAGGCATGGCTACGTCCATGACCACCACAGCCGGGTGCAGCGACCGCACAGCTTCCAGTGCGGCCCGCCCGTCCGGGGCTTCGCCCACGACCTCGATGTCGGGCTCGGCCTCTAAGATGCGACGGAAGCCTTGCCGCACCAATGTGTGGTCATCCACCAGCAGGACTCGGATCTTCTTTTCCCGTCCCATGGTTCTGCATGTCTAACGGTGCCTCCACCTCCACCCGAGCCCCTTGGCCCGGCCGGGAGACGAGCCGGAAACTGCCTCCGAGGGTTCGTGCCCGTGCGCGCATCGCCACTAACCCCATACCGCGATCGCTGGGCAGGGGTTCCGGAAGACCTCGACCATTGTCCTCGATGATCAACCGGAGGCGGCTGCCATCCTCTTGGAGCTGTAGTCGAACCCGGGTAGCTTGGGCGTGCCGAGAAACGTTGGTCAGGGCTTCTTGAGCGATTCGGAATAGATGGGTTTCTGTTTCCTCGGAGAGCCGTCGCTCCAAATTCGTCTCCACTTCTACACGGACGCCGGTGCGCTCCTGGAACCGGTCGGCCAGCCACCGGAGCGCCGCAGGCAAACCGAAGTCATCCAGAATGGGCGGATGCAAAAGTTGGCTGATCTCCCGCACGTGTGCCACCGCTTCCTCGACGAGCTTTATGGCATCGGCTATCCTGCCAGAACGTTCCTCAGGCTGGTTCGTCCCAGTGACCAGGTTCACCTTGATGGCCGTAAGAATCTGGCCGAGCTCGTCGTGAAGCTCGTGCGAGAGTCGGCGGGCGGCTACCTCGTAATTATGCAGCATTTGCCAGGAGATCCGGTTGAGCTCGGCTCGTTGAGTTTCCATGCGCTGAAGCAGCCCGCTACTGAGCCTGAGCGTGAGTGTAGCACTGAGTAGGGCCAGGACCAAACAAGTGCCCAATAGGGCCGATGTCTGGCGAAACAATCTTTCGGAGCGGAGCTTGAGGGCCTGTTCTGCGGCTTGAGCCCTGGCGCCCACTAACCGCATCACCTGCCAAACGATGGCAGCCACTTTCTGGTGCTGCTCGAACAAAGTCTGGAAAGTGGCTGTCGAAATGCCCCTTGTATCCAGGGCCTGCCGGACCTCAGCGGTGAACCTATGGGTCGCCTCTTGCAACTCCTGCGAGAAACCGCTAGCTTCCACTGCGTCGATACGGCCGATGATGTCCTGCAAGCTCGCTGAAGCGGTTTCCAGGTCGCGGATGACGGCTCCGGGATCAAGGAGTTCCGGTTCTTTAGTCAAGCGGAACAACACCAGTTCCAGTGCAGCCTGCTCGCGGCGAAGTTCGTCGACCAAAGCGATGGTGCTGTCGAACTCGTCGACAACAGCCCCAGCGGTCTCTTCAATCGCCCGAAGATTTCTCACTCCCGTGATCCCCGCAGCCAGCAACAACAATATGGTGAGAGCAAAACCGCTGAGCAGGACCGTGACCAGCGTTTTTTCGGTCACGTCCTCACCCAGGGCCGAACGCACGATTCGCAGCAAGCGTTTGGACAGCGCGTTTCGCATGAAGCTTGCAATGCCGCGACCCACGAACAAAAAGCGCATCGTGGTGGGTTCCTGCTTCTCAGTATGCCGCGAAGAGAAGACCAGACCAAGTCTGGACGCCGGCAAATCTGGCTTATCCCCCGATTTGGGAGAGACTTGTAGCCCATTTGGGGACTGGCTCGGGTAGCTTCTGAGGCGCGAGGCTGGAAATGGTAGGCTACAGGCCTACACATCCGTTAGGAGGTGCGTCCGATGAAGCGGTTGATTCCGGTGTTGACTCTCGCTGCGTTTCTGGCACCTGGCATGATGATGGCTCTGCCGCAGACCCAGACCACGCAGCAGACTCAGACCACGCAGCAGACCGAGAAGAAGAAGGAAGAGAAGAAGAAGGAGGAAAAGAAGAAGGAGGAGGAGAAGAAGTAACTTCGCTGTGCCAGCTTTACCTTAGGGAGGCGGCCAGTCGAAAACTTGGCCGCCTCTTTTCGTTGGGGGCCAACCGCCTTGTGAGGCGAGCAGCCGCTATAGCGCGGCTGCCTCAGCCTTCAGCGAAGGTGGCCTGCGGGTAGCGCTCGCGACCGCAAAATCCCGGAACATCCGGGCGATGTTCTCAATCTTGAT
>JAUQPO010000371.1 GCA_030550335.1 Acidobacteriota bacterium | reverse complement strand
GGGAGCCGCAAACGCGTCAAACAACTCATCGTAAGCGGGATGGACAGCTACGAGTTGTCCTTGCAGGTGCGCCGCCAGCTCGGTGATCGCCAGACCATTGCATTGCCCCTTGAGCTCGTCGCAGTACGTTTTCGATTCTGCGGCCTTCTTCAGATCGATCACACGGGGATCCCACGAAGGCAACTGTACCCCGATGTAGCCCAGCGACTTCGCCCAAGCCGTAATCGCGGGTAGGCTGTTGAAAGGTTCCTGATCCGACATGAACTGTGCCAAGAAGATTGCTGGTCCCTTGATTTGCGTCGCCATAGGCCTCTCCTGTGCGTCGCATGGGTTGCGCCGTTTGCCGGCCTGTCTTCCATCCCATCGTATGCCATTCCGAACTAGGCTCAAATAGGAGGGCTTGCTGGTCCAGCGTTCGCCGGCTGGGTTGACGGACACAAGGCAACTCGATGGGCTGCAGGAGTGAGTGGGTAACGATCTGGGCGAGCCTGCTGTGGCTGGCCCATGTCCAGGTACAGGCTACCGCCACCAACCTCGATGCGATCCCTATAGTCAACGCTCGCGCCATCGCGATGGCCCTCATCGCGGGCCGGCAGCCAGAGTCGATCCAGGACCGACCACACGCACCAGATCGGCCGCCCATGCCCATTCCATCCCCAGCAGCCATCAGCCCTCCGTGGACTATCCGCGTGGAAGTACCACTGGTACAACTGCTGATCTCGGTCAGGGACCGATCGGGAGCCGCGGTTACCGGGTTGAAGGTAGAGGACTTTCAGGTCTTCGAAAACAATCGGCTCCAGCCCATCGTTGCTTTCGAAAGCGAAGTCACTCCACTTCACTTGGTGGTGCTGGTCGACTGTAGTGGCTCCACGCGTCATGGGCGGCAGGCATTGCTGAACGCCACTCGCCGTTTGCTCGAAGCCTTATCGCCTGGGCATCACGTGGCCCTCTACGCGTTGGCAGAAAGCCAGCTGGTGATGCTCCACCGGACCAGCCTTGACCGCCAGCTCATCGCCCAGGCGCTCGAACGTTTACCGGAACCTGGTGGGGGGACACCGCTTTACGACGCAATTGTCTTGACCTATGCCCAAGAGTCACCCTGGCTAAAGTTGCATCGGAGCGCTCTGATCGTGCTCACCGATGGGGTCGATGACCGCATCCGCGGCGGTATTCGCCCCTCCGAGACTGAGCCCCGACTGCTTGTGCGCCTTGCACGCCAGTACGCCGCGGTGGTCTACGTCCTTCAAATCAACCCTTTCACGCTGGTGCCTGAGCCGGCATGGATGACGCGTGCTCGTCGCGCTCTCGAAAAAGTGGCAGTAGCTACGGGTGGGCAACTGTTCCGCGCCGAATCGTGGGATGTCATCGAACGGTTGTATCCGGAGCTGAACAGGGAGCTCGCAGCGCTGTATACGATCGCTTACCGCCCGAGCATCCCGCTGGGCGATGGGCGCTGGCGCCAAATCCGCGTCCGAATCAACCGGCCTGGCTTGATCGTGCGTCACCGGGCTGGATACTACGCGTGGTAGCGTACAACCGCACAACAGCCATGGCAATAGGGTGGGGCGACCGCCAGATTTGCTCCCCGAACTTGCACCCGGCTGTCATCGAACGCTATAGTAACCACAAGACTGTGTGGTGGGAGACATCCCAGCAGGGGATGCTGTCAACTGAGGCTCAGATAACGCCCCGCCGGTTCTGGCTGTCGTAGCTACGCAGTTCACAACAATGAGTATGAAGATCATTCATTCCCGTCCCGAGCCGTCTAGGTTCGAAGTCTACCTGATTAAACCCACGCGGTACGACGACCAAGGCTATCCTGTTCGCTACTGGAAAGGCGTTCTGCCAAGTAACACGCTGTGTTGCTTGTATGGTTTGACTGAGCATGCTCGGCGCGAAGGCGCCTTGCCGGGCGTCGACCTGCGGGTACACTTGCTGGACGAGAGCGTCCATAAAATCTCAGTCGAACGACTGGCGAAAGCTGCTTCTCGAAGAGGCACGCGCGTTCTGGCTTGCCTAGTGGGCGTCCAGACCAACCAGTTCTCGCGCGCCCGTGACCTTGCCCTTGAGCTGCGGGGTCACGGGATCACAGTCATGGTGGGCGGGTTCCACGTCAGCGGCACGTTGGCAATGTTCCGCGAACCCACGCCAGAGCTCCGTGAGCTGTTAGAAGCGGGCGTTACCCTTGTCGCTGGGGAAGTCGAAGAGCATTGGACGAGGCTGCTCCAGGATGCCTATTCAGGCAATCTCCAGCCGTTGTACAACTTCCTCTCCGAGCTACCCGATTTGCGCCAGGCCCCCATCCCGCTCACGCACCCCAACTACCTCCGCCGGTTCGTATTCCGGCGCTACGCCACGATCGACACCAGCCGTGGCTGCCCGTACCGCTGCTCGTTCTGCACGATTATCAACGTCCAGGGCCGCAAAATGCGATACCGCTCGCCCGAGTGCGTTGAGCGCCTGGTTCGCGAGAGCTACCAGCGTGCCGGCGTGAAGTTCTTCTTTTTCACCGACGACAACTTTGCTCGCAACCCGGTGTGGGAAGAAATCCTGGACCGGCTGATCGTGCTTCGCGAGTCCGAAGGCTGGCCCATCGAGATCATGCTCCAGGTGGATACGTTGTCGCACAGGATCCCGAGGTTTATCGAAAAAGCCGCCCGTGCGGGCTGCAGCAACGTGTTCATTGGGATCGAGAGCCTGAATCCGAAGAACCTCCTGGAGGCAGACAAGCGGCAGAATCACCTGGATCAATACCGGGAGCTTATTGCAGCCTGGCACGCAGCTGGCGTGAGCACGCACGCCAGCTATATCATCGGCTTCCCCCACGATACCGAGAGCAGCGTCCGTGAAGACCTGGAGCGGCTGATCACCGAGATCCAACCGCAGCGCGCTTCGTTTTTCATCCTCACGCCGTTGCCCGGATCTGCGGACCACAAGCAGATGGTGGCACGCGGCGTACCTCTGGAGCCCGATTTCAATGCCTACGATTCCACTCACGTCTGCTTCCCTCACCCACATCTGGATCCGGAGACCTGGCGACGCCTCTACCGCGAAGCCTGGGAACGCTTCTACAGCCTGGAAAACATGCGCGCGATCCTGCAACGCGCCACCCCGAAACAGTACTGGGACTTGTTCTGGAACTTCTTGTGGTACAAAGCCGCAGCCCTGGTTGAAGGGATCCACCCGATGATGGCCGGCTTGTGGCGCATCAAAGAT
>JAUQPO010000035.1 GCA_030550335.1 Acidobacteriota bacterium | reverse complement strand
GGCAAGCAGATAGAGGAGCCCGAGCGGGGCCAGGCCTAAAAATGCGGTGTATTTCACAGCGGCCGCTACTCCCGCCCAAAACGCACCCAGCATGAGCCACCGGAAATGGCTTGTGCGTCGCCACTCCAGGTAAGCGCTCAAGGTACCGAGCAGGTAGGCGGCAACCATCCAATCGTTCTTCGCTACAGCACCAGTCCAATGCGCGTAAGGGACCGCGAGCCCGAGCGTGAGGCCGATCACGACAGCATCACGCGATGCTCCCCAGTTGCGCGCCAGGCTGGCGCCAGCAAGCAGACTGAGCGCCCAGAAGAGGGGATGCACGAGCTGTGCGGCCGCCTGGCCTCCGAGCGACCAAGCGCACGCCGCGAGGACTTCGAATCCTTGGGGCCCTTCCGAATACGTTTCTACAGCCAAGGGTCGCACCCAGCCGGTTCGCGCATAAACCTCGGCTGCGGGCAAGTGGAACTTCAAGGCATCAAAGGCGATGCTGGGTGCGAGAATGGGCAGCAAGGCCGTGAGGATGAAGCCCGCTGCTGCGACCACCGCTAGTCCGGCCAATGAGCCACCCAGCTCCTGAGCGGTTCTCCAGCGGAGCCAAAGCACCTTGAGGTCGGTGAACAGCCCAGGTACGTACCTGGCTCCTACGACAATGCCCAGACCACAAGCCCCAGCCACCCAGGGACCTTGGAGCTTACCCACCGAACCTAACGCCAGAGCCACCAGGAGCACTAGGCTGAATCCAGTAAGCATGTACGACAGGATCCTTAGCGCCGGTGACTCGCTGCGAATTCCACAGCGTTCGATGGCCGTGCGACCGAGCGCGTAGGCAGTTACACTCAATCCACTAACGACCAGCGTTGCCCTGGGATTGTAGAGCAACCCGGCCACCAGTACTGCCGCGGTGACTAGAAGAGGCTCGTAGCGCCACAGCTTGGTGCGGAAAGTTCGTTGATACACCACCGGCAGGACCAGGCACACGACTACCAGCGCGATCACGAACAAGACCCACAGATCCGGGTGGTGCAGGCGTGCGTACTCGAGATGCCGCGCCCAGGGCTGGACACTGATCAAGCCGAACAGTAGGAGCCACGTTGCCCAAAGCCACTTCCAGCGCGTTATCCGAACATCAAACGCCGAGTCTGGCACGGACATTCCGATCCTCCTCGAGCGACGGTGCTCTACCAGCGCGCCAGCCACCGACGCCGTACATCGTCAATCGTCGTGGTCCAACCAGTGCCCTATGGAGTCCAGTCGCGATGAGAACACTCCAGATGTTTTCGTCATCTAAAGGGCACTAGCCCCTAGCAGTTCTGGCGGAGACAGTTACTACATCGGCGTTGACTGAGGCGCAACATTGCCAGGGAGCCAATCCATACGGACTACTCTGCCGGGTACAATATCGTCAGCCTACCACGAGCCAGATAGGAACCTCTCGCCAGTGCTGGGGAGCGGTCGCTCGAGGCGCTCTAACAAATGGAGTGGGCGCAACTGACCCAGTGAAAATAGGCGACGGTGTAGCGTACCCGGTCCAAGGCTGGTAGTCAAGCAGCTGTCATGACCATACTGTGCAGGTCCGGCACTAGTGGCGGAATCCACTGCCACCTTCGTCAGACTCCAGCTGAGGCCCACACGGACAGAGTCGTCCACCGGAGCTAGACTCGCACAAAGTGGCTGTTGTAGCGGCACGCTCTGTGGGCCAGCAGGAAGCCTGAGCGTGAATTGCCCTTCCCTGCCCTCGCCGGCCGGTATCCCGCCGCGTCGCTGACAACGCTGCGCTAGGCATGTTGCCACAACAGTTGCGGGAGCGGGTTCGCAGATGATGCGACAATGTTAGCCGTAGTCGGAGTGACTTGCACCAATCTACGTGCGGGAGGTGGACCCTTATGGCCGTAACTCCTTCGACGATGTTGTTGCAGTTGGGCGAGCCGGCCCCACCCTTCGCTTTGCCCGATGTGGTCACAGGAAAGACGATCACTTTAGACACGTTTGCGGCCAAAAAGGCGCTGCTCGTCATGTTCATTTGCCGACATTGTCCTTTTGTGGTTCACGTGCGGGAAGAACTGGCCCGGATCGGGCGGGACTACGCCGGCAAATCCCTGGGCATTGTGGCCATCAGCTCGAACGATGCCGAAGCGTATCCAGAAGACAGCCCGGAGAGCTTGAAAGAAATGGCACTGCAATGGGGCTTCAACTTCCCGGTTTGTTACGACGAGACCCAAGAGGTGGCCAAGGCGTACAAGGCGGCTTGCACGCCCGACTTTTACCTGTTCGACGAGAATCGCCGGCTCGTTTACCGTGGCCAACTCGATGATAGCCGTCCAGGCAACGGCATTCCCGTGACTGGCAAGGACCTGCGCGCTGCCATCGATGCGGTGTTGGAAGGGCGTGAGGTTCCCAAAGAACAGAAACCTAGCATCGGCTGCAATATCAAATGGAAGCCGGGCAACGAGCCACCATACTACCGTTGAACACCATCCTCGCGGAGAGCCTGGAGGGGCTCAGTGAGGGATCCGAAGAGCCGAACTGTGGTTGCTGAGAGGAGGTAAGCATGGCGACGAAACGGATTTTGATGCTGGTCGGCGATTATGTTGAAGACTACGAGGTGATGGTTCCCTACCAAATGTTGCTCATGGTCGGGCACGTGGTTCACACGGTCTGCCCGGGCAAGAGAGCTGGTGAGCAAGTGCGCACCGCAATCCACGATTTTGAGGGAGACCAGACCTATAGCGAGAAGCGGGGGCACAACTTCACCTTGAACGCCACCTTCGACGAGATCCGGCTGGAACAGTATGACGCTTTGGTGATCCCAGGGGGTCGGGCTCCCGAGTACATCCGTCTGAATCCGCGTGTACTGGAGATCGTTCGTCATTTTGCGGAGGCGCGCAAGCCGATCGCTGCGATTTGCCATGGGATTCAGGTTCTCACGGCTGCCGGGGTGGTCGAAGGCCGCTCGGTGACCTGCTACCCCGCCGTAGCCCCGGAAGTGCAGCGCGCTGGAGGCACCTATGTCGAGGTGCCTATGGACGGGGCGCACGTGGAAGGCAACCTAGTGACTGCGCCGGCTTGGCCCGCGCACCCGAATTGGATGGCGCGGTTCCTGGAACTGCTTGGGACGAAGATCAGCCCTTGATCCAGTCTCAAGGCAGGGGGCTGTTGGCAACCTGCCGTCCAGCCACCGCAGTCTTGGATGCCAACGAAGCCTGGCGATAACCCGAGGCTTAAACTCCGCTAGAAACGCATCCGAGCAGTGGCCAATTCGACCCATGAAGTCCTGGACCGGGGGCGAGCTGCCGCCAAGATGCGGTGAGCTCCCAACGAAGTAGTTTTAGGCCGGCACAGCATGCGTGCCGCCCTAAAATGTGCGGTGGGACTTACAGCTTCCGCTCCCGGCAGCGGGTATCCTCATCTAGACCCACAATGAAGGACGCACGACGACGCTGGCTTCTCAAGCACCTGCGAGACTACGAACCTTACGATAGCGTGGAAGCTTCGCATTTGGCTCGCTTGCTGGCCTTCGCCCTGGCCCAAGAGAGCTGCTTCAGCCGCCAAAAAGGTGCGGATCATGTGGTCGCTTCTGCTTGGGTGATTGACCCGGATCGAACGAAGGCCTTGCTTGTTTACCACGCTCGCCTAGGACGGTGGCTACAACCAGGCGGGCATGTTTCGGACCGGGATCCCAGCCTGATTGACGCCGCGAAACGAGAGTTGCAAGAGGAAACTGGCCTGAAGCGCTTCCGCCTGCTGTCGGGGCAAATCTTTGACATCGACGCGCACCCAATCCCGGCCACCGGCAACGAGCCCAGTCATGTTCACTATGACGTCCGGTTCGTCTTCGAAGCTTCCCCTCACGCGCAGCTCAACCTGTCGCAAGAGGTTCGCGAAGCTCGGTGGTTCGCACTCGATGAAATCCTCGAGTTCGCCTCTGAAGACTCCCTTAAGCGGCTGGTCGAAAAAACGAAAAGACTGCGTTCCTGATCCCCTGGGTCCGGCTTCGCACCGGGGTTCATTTCGGGCCCACCGCTGCCGATAAGGGTCAATGAACTGCTCTCGCGGGTGTGCTGACTAGCTAGAGGTTGCCATGGTGGCGCTGATCGGTTTGCTCGTGGTGTTCGCCTCCGTTATCGGGGGATTCCTGCTCGAGAAGGGGAACATTTACGTGTTGCTTCAGCCCGCCGAGGTACTTATCATCGGCGGAGCCGCAATGGGAACCTTGGTAGTCGCCAATCCTCCCTCGGTTCTGAAACGGATTCTGAGGGGAGTAGCAGCGGTCTTTAAGGGCAGCCACTATTCCAAGGAGTTTTTCCTCTCGAACCTGAAGATGCTCTACGAGCTTTTTTCGCATGCCCGCAAACATGGTTTGGACAAGCTCGAGCAAGACGTCGAGGAACCAGAAAAAAGCGCCATTTTTAGCCAGTATCCCGGTTTCCTCAAGGACCATCACGCCGTAAAGTTCGTTTGTGACACGCTAAGGGTGGGTGTGGCTGGTGGGGTCGATCCACTGGAGCTCGAGCAGCTGATGGATCTGGACCTAGAGGTCCATCACCAGGAAGCCAACACGCCGGTGACGTCCTTAACCACCGTGGCGGATTCCCTGCCGGGATTGGGGATTGTCGCCGCTGTGCTTGGCGTGGTCATCACGATGGGATCGCTAGGAGGACCGCCCGAGGAGATCGGCCACAAGGTCGCCGCCGCCTTGGTGGGGACCTTCATGGGCATCCTGCTCTGTTATGGGGTCTTCAACCCCTTGGCTCATGCCATAGCTAAGCGGAACGCTATTGAGGCACAGTACTACCACGCGCTCAAGGTCGGCATCCTCGCCTTCATGCGCGGGGCTCCTCCCATAATGGCGGTCGAGTTCGCCCGGCGTGCCATCCCTACGGATTTCCGGCCCACTTTCCAGGAGATGGAGAACGTTTGCAAAGGGCGAACTGCACTCGCAGCGGCAGAGGCGAAGTAACCGATGGCTGACAACAATGGAAAGGTCATCGTCAGGAAGAAAGCCTCCCACCACGGGCATCACGGGGGTGCTTGGAAGGTTGCCTACGCCGATTTCGTCACCGCCATGATGGCCCTATTCATCGTGCTGTGGATGATGAGCACCAGCAAGGAGATCCAAGAGGCGGTGGCAGGTTACTTCCGCGACCCAAAAGGCTTCAAAGAGAAGCTCGGCACCAACAGAGCTGGTTCCGGACCCGGCTTGGTGCTCACCAAACGGGACATGAATAACCTCAAGGACAAGTTGGAATCCGCCATGGCCGAGTTACCTGATTTCGGCCAATTGAAGGACCACGTGGACATGGTGGTCACCGGCGAAGGACTACGCATCGAACTGCTCGAATCGGAGACCGGAACCTTTTTCGAAACCGGCAACGCTCAACCCACAGAGAAAGGCCGCGAGTTGCTCGAGCTTCTGGCTCGTGAGCTTGCTAAAGTTCCTGCCGCCATCGTCGTTGAAGGACACACCGACTCACGCCCTTTCCGAACGACTAACGGTTACGGTAACTGGGAGTTATCCGTGGACCGGGCCAACGTGGCCCGTAAGATTTTGGAGACTTCCGGCGTAGATCCCAGCCGGATCCAGGAAGTGCGGGGGTTCGCGGACCGTCATTTACGGAATCCCAAAGACCCTCTCGATCCAGCAAACCGGCGCATTACCGTCATTGTGCGGTACGAAGGCACTCAGCGCCTTTCGGCAACCATCGATCAGACGGCTCACCAGCAGGCAGCCGCCACGCGTCCTGCAGCGGCGCAAGCCTCATTACAGTCTTCGGCACAACACCGCGAGGTAGCCGCGCGTCACTGAGTAAAAGAGTTCGCTCCCCGCAGGGCTTACTCAGGCTGATCACCTGCACACCCAGCACTAACTGACCATCACACGAATGAGAGCCCACAACACGTAGAGCAAAGCCAACCCTTCGATGGCCAACAACACCCGCGCGAGCCACGGGGCCACAAATTCGAACCGTAACAACAGCCCGCTGACCACCGCTGCGTAGACGCAATTCGGTTCCAATATCCCCGGATAGCGCTCGCGATACACGAGCAAACCCGCGTAGTACACCAGCGGCCAGTTGCTTTCGAGTTTCCACTGAAACCGTAGCCGAAGTACTCCCACCGTGAGGCCTGCCAGGACCAGCGTTGCGATAGCGTATGGAGGATCGCTCCACATGAGAGTGGTTTAACCCGGCCGCGAAGGTTCTGGCCTTATCCAGACTTCGGAAGAGAGGCCTTTTAGGCTGGAGCTGTTGTGGTCGGTCTGCAAGAACCGCCAACGTTGGCACGAGCCGGTGCGCGCCATTTCTCGATTTTCCGCTTCGGTACAGGCTAACCGAGGCTCCCGTCTCACCATTGGTAACTCACGCCCAATAGCGGCACCAACGAATGCATCCACCCGGAGATCTTGGCCCCTGGGGCTGGGGCGATCACTCGTTGAGGAAAAGGCGTGGTTGCGTCGTGCAGCTGGAGATGGATCAATGTGGCCGGGCTGAGGCGCCACCGCAGTCCAGCCCCCACCAGAATTGACGGCTTCCACTCGCTCGTTTTCGTCAACAGCGCCAAGGATTGCCCGGGCTGATAGACCATCTCACGCCCCGTGCCAAAATAGCCCTTGACACCAACGCCTGCGATCACGAATGGCTCGAATCGGCCGCTCGCGCCACGCAGACCCCACCAAAAGCTGTAGTGGACAGCGTGGGTGTAGCCCGCAAACCGAACTCGCTGGCTCTCGACTTTTAGTTGCAACGGCTGCCGTTGGAACGAGTAACTGAGCTGACCACCGAATTGCTGCGTGCGCCGCTGTTGGATCCACACCACGCCACCGCCACTGGAACCAAACCCCACCTCGCCTTTTTCTAACTTTCCACTCACTGGCACACTGCGGTGAAAGGCCCAACTCCCGCCCAAGCCCACTTCCCAGGTTTGTGCTGGCGCGTCGAATACTGGCCAGCACGCTAGCAGAACCGGGACTGCCCACGCTGGTCTCATATAACCGCGCATCTAGTCACTCCCTCGTCTGGTGGCTGTCCCAACGCCTCAATTCACCACGCGGACATAAATCGTCGTCGAATAACCGCCCTGGCGCACGACCAAAGGCTGCTGCATCCCTGGTCGAACCCACCACGGAACGTGCGCATTGATTTGATACACACCCACCAGGCCGGGTGCCAAGCCCGCATAGTGTATGGGCAGTGGCTCACCTCCCAGCGTCACCTCAACGGGGATCACCACCTGAGCCAGCACGTCAGCCGGGGCTGGGACACCCGCTTCCACCGGCGGGGACGTACGTCCCATGCCGGTCAGATAGATCACTATGTCATCGCCACCGTGAATCGGGTTGGCTAACGTAACCAGCTGGTTGTTCCGAGCCCGAATCACTGTAGGCAGATTGCGCAGATCGCCCGCTACACCACTTCGGAAAATGCTGGGCGCTGCAGGAAGGATTTTCAAATAGTGGTAATCACTGGAGCCGCCAGGCGTGTGCAGCACCAGAGCCACGTTGCCCTCGACGTGATATGGCAACTGGGCGTTGATCTGAGTGGGCGATACGAATAGCACCGGCGTGGGTACGCCGTTCACGAGCAGGCAACTCTGACCCAATGCTGTGGGCAGCGGGATCTGGCTCGTTGCCAGGTTCACCGGGCTTAGGTTCTCGCCAAATAGGCTGATCAGTCCTCCGGGCGCTACCGGTTCCGTATAATCGGCGGCGTTGACCACAGCGTGGATCTTCGGCGGGGCGACTGCCGCGTCATACTCCCAGGGCAGCACAGTGAAACCAGACGTGGTCAGCACGATCAGACTCTTGCGACTGTACAAAGCCGCTACGGTCCGCCGGAAGGGGAACTCCGCATCGCCCACGACAGGCGCTTCTACCAGTCGCACGGCTTGCCCGAGCGTCCCGGTCAAGGCATCGAAGCGGTAGATCAAGCCTAGGTTACCCAGGGTTGTGACCCAAAAACCTTGCTCGTCCACAAAGGTGAACCCGGAAGATTGCTCCGGACTCGCTCCCACCAAGCCCGTTGTGACCAGCGAGGAATTCAACAGCCGATCGCCCGCGACATACCAGCCATAACTCGATGCCGCATAGGCCCCCGCCAAAGAGGAACTTTCTTTACGAGACACGGTAAAAGTCCGGGCAGTCGTGTCGTACAGCATCAGCTGACCATCGGCCTGCACCACCAAGATGTGGGCACCGTTGGGGCTGGCCACCATCACTGTCCGTGCGTCAATCTTGTTTTCGTATATCCCGAGTGAGGGTAGCTCCGTGACCGTCCGGGTCACCAGATCGACTCGGTCAATCGTGTGCGCCCCTCCCATGCCCCGGTTAGCCGTCAAGATTGTCCCGCCCGCCGCCGCAATCGATCGCGGATAATGGCCTGGCGGGGTGCGTAGATGCATGACCGGCGAGAGCGTCTCCAGGTCGTAGACTGCAATCAGTTGCGAAGCGTCATGACCCACGAGCAGGTATCGGCGGTCGAACGTGACCGCCATCTGAGTCGGCCGGTTTCCTGTTGGGAGCGCAGCGACTTTCTGGTAGTTGGCACCCTCGAATACCAGCACTTCGTTCGTGTCCTGGCGCAGGACGAAAAACCGGTCCCGCGTCGGATCCGCTAACAAGTCCACCAGCTTGCCCGGCACGTTGACGATCATGCCGCGCTGGTCGGGCTCGGCACGGTTGATCAGCAGCCGCACTGGCTTGGGTATATTCACCGCCCCACGCGACTGGATCCGCAAATACACCACGGTAGTTCCGCGTTGGTCAAGCAGCGCCGCAGGGTCCACCCGGACCGTGATCGTGGCCGGTGCCGTCCCCGCTTGAGGTGTGACCTCAACACCCGGTCCTTCTACCGTCAAGCTGAAGTCGACCCCGCGCCCACTAGGGTCGACGAGGCTAAAGCTGCGGGTCACTGGCCGCAGGTCGCACACCGAAGCCTCAATCAGTATGTCTTCCACCGTAGCCTGTAGCCTGGGTAGTTGGTCCAGAGCCCCTACGGGTATTGCCGTGATCCCGCTTTCGGAAATCGCATAGAGGACTTGGCCGTTCGACGAAAGCACACTTTTTCCCGTGAGGTTTTCCGGGATCTCCAGCTGTTCGACCACCGCCAGATTGTCGAGGCGTAGAACTTCCAACACCGGGCGCGAGGCGGCTGTAGAACTGGTGCTACCGGCCGAGACTTGTCGCGGGATTTGCGCATACACCAGCCCCCGAACCGAGTCAATGGCGTGACTGCCCCGGTCCAAGGCTCCACTAGCGTTGGGAAACTCGGCTAGATTCCAAACACCAGTGGCCCAGTCCCAAATCGCTGTCCCGTGCAACACCCAACCCGCCAGGTACCGGGTCCCGTCCCGGTTGACGCTCACCACACGCGGCCCCTGGGGAGGTTCGGAGAAGTACTCAAGGACCGCCAGCCGACCGGTGGTCACGTCATAACCAAATTCGAACCGATCCGTGAGTCCGTAGATTTTCGTCCCGTCCCCCGAAACGTTCATCGACGCGGCAATGATGGCAGCGGGCATTGTTCCTGGAGCCGTCGGCAACGTCCGTGCCATCAGCTCCTCAATGGTTTCGCGGGGCTGTAGGAATCCCGTCTTGGGGTCCAAGAGGAAGAACTGCTGCGTGGTGGCGACCAAGGCCAACCCATGGATGCCGAAGGCCACACCCAGCGGGGGCCAGCTCAAGGCAAACGTACGCCGCGTCCCGCTCTCGAGATCGATCACCGTCAGCAGGTTGTTCGGGCTTTGAGGAGGCTTGAACGGCCCGTAGTGTGCCACGACTAGATACCGGCCGTCGGGAGAAAGCGCAAGTGAAGCCGGCTGGGGTGCTACGGCCATCGACCCTGTCACGCGCAGCTGGGCTAAGGACACGACCTCGATCCGGTTCGCTGTGAAATTGGCCACATACAGCCGACCCCGGGCTTCATCCAGCGCCAGGTCCGTGGCATGTCCACCGATCGGAATGACCGTTCCGATGGGGGCACCCGAGACTGATGCGCACGCCCCTAGCAGACACCAGGCGAGTTTCCAACCCTTGCCCACTAGCCATCTCCGCATGGCTTGGCTTCTCCCATGGCAGCCCGGGCGAGGCGCCTCCAGCCTGAATCCGGCAGGCGCCCCGCCCCACGGCTCCGATTCATTCATCGGCCCTTTTCCGCCGGCGCATCACGATCAGCCCCAAGAAGACGACCGCGAGCACCGCACAGATGATGCGGATCGTCGTTGCGTCCATGGTTCACTCCTTTCTGGTGGATTCAACTCCTGCCTCGAACCCGCGCCCCTCACATGTTCTTCATCATCGGCAGTAGTTCGCGGAAGATCCGCACGAGCATCGGGCCCACAGTGACCACGAACAGCGAGGGCAAGATGCAGAAAAAGATGGGGAAGACCAGCTTCACCCCTAGCTTGGCAGCTTTCTCCTCCGCGGCTTGCCGCGCCTGCGTGCGCATAAAGTCCGAATGTGCGCGCAACGTCTGCGCAATGCTCGTGCCAAACCGGTCGGCCTGGATCAGAACCGCTACCAGCTTCTTCAGATCTTCCACACCTGTACGATCGGCCAAATTCCGTAACGCCTCTACCCTACGCTTGCCCGCTTTTAGCTCCAGATTGACCAGGCCGAACTCCTCGGCGATTTCCGGATGAGCATGCTGAAGCTCCTTAGCCACCTGCATGATGGCTTGGTCCAGCCCCAGACCAGCCTCCACACAAACCACCATCAGATCGAGGGCGTTGGGCAAACCCCGCCGGATTTGGTGTTGTCGGCGCTTGGCACGCCAGCGAACGAACTCGGCCGGCGCCATGAACCCCAATATTCCTGCCCCCACCGTCGCCATCAGCTTCTGACCCGGGTCTGCGGAGGTCCGCGCGATCCACAAGCCCACAACCGCAGGCAACAAAACCGCCAGTAGCACCTTGGCACCGTAGAAGACCGCCAGCGCATTGGGGTTCCGATAGCCGGCACGGATCAGCCGCCGGCGTACAATGCCCACTTCCCGCGGCGAGGCCGGCAATAAATCTCCGAGTTTCTTCAAAAACTCCTGAAAGGCCACCGCAGGGTGACGCTCTGGCCGCTCCTCGACCGGGGCTCGCGTCGATGCCGCCGTGATCCGCTCAAGGGCTTGCCGGGGCTGCACCCAAAAGCGGAGCCCCACAAATGCGGTGGCCACCGCCACGGTCACGAACACTGCAGCCAGCAGTACCCACTGCATCGGGAGTCAGATCTCGATCGCAACGATTCGCTGGATGATCAGATAGCCCAGCACTTGAAGCCCTACAGCCACCCCGAGCATCAGCCGACCGGTCTCATCGTTGAAGAAGAACTGCATGTATTCAGGGTTGACGTAGAACAACATCAGCGCGACCACGATCGGGATCGCCGTCAGGGCCATGCCGGTCATCCGCCCATGGGCGCTGATCGCCCGAATCTTTCCTCGTAGCTTGAACCGTTCCCGGATCAGCGTGGCCAAGTTGTCGAGAATCTCCGCCAGATTGCCACCTGTACGCCGTTGCAATAGCACCGCGGACACGAAAAAGTGCACATCCATCAAGGGCACTCGCCGCGACAATCCTTGAAGAGCTGTCTCAAGCGGCATACCCAAGTTGTGTTCGTCAAACACCCGCCTGAACTCCGAGGCCAGCGGTTCGTCAAACTCCTGGTGCAACATTTCCAAAGCCACCGAGAAAGCGTGACCCGCTCGCATCGACCGGGCGATAAAACCGAGGGCCTCGGGGAACTGGGCTTCAAAGGCTCGCAAACGGCGCGCTCTGAGCCGGTAAACGTAAGCAAATGGCAGAGTGGCAAGTGCCGACGCCACCGGGAGTGCCAGGGAACGGCCTCCACCGGATGCCGAGTACCATGCTGCAGCAAATCCGACCAGGAACAACCCCATGGAAGCATGGACCAAGCGTGCCGGCTTCCACTTCACCCCCGCCTGTTCCAAAAACAGTTGCAAGCGCTCCTGGTAGCGGAATTTCTCAAGCAATCGCGAAGCCAAGTGCTGCTCGGAACTCCCCTCGGTTTTCAACAGCGCAGGCTGAGCACGTCGCCGGCGCGCCGAGCGCGACTGGTCGTCGGCGAGCAAGCGTTCTTTGATGCGCTTCAGTCGTTTCTGTTGGTGGCTCGTCCAGACAACCAGCAGCACGACGACGGTCACCACCCAAGTCACCGCGAACCAGATCACCCAGGGCGCCATCGCGTTCAGACCTCGACGACCTCGTCAAACAGCGACGGCCTGAGGCGAATGCCCGAAGCGAGCAACCGCTCATAGAACTTCGGCCGGATACCGGTAGCCACGAATCGCCCGATGACTTTGCCTTCGGGGCTGACCCCGAGCTTTTCGAAGACGAAGATGTCCTGCAGCGTCACAACATCGCCTTCCATGCCCGTGACCTCTGTGATGGCCGTCACTCGCCGGCTCCCGTCGCTCAGTCGGGCTGCTTGGACGATGATGTCCACGGCGCTGGCGATCTGCTGACGAATCGAGTGCAAATGCATGTTGGAGTTGGCCAAAGCTACCATTACTTCCAGCCGTGAGATCGCGTCCCGGGGACTGTTGGCATGGATGGTGGTGAGCGATCCATCATGACCCGTGTTCATGGCCTGGAGCATGTCCAGGGCTTCCTCACCCCGTACCTCGCCTACGATGATCCGGTCTGGTCGCATCCGTAGGCTGTTAATCAGCAGCTCGCGTTGTCGGACCGCGCCTTTGCCTTCGATGTTGGGTGGACGGGTCTCTAGGCGCACAACGTGGGGCTGCTTCAGCTGGAGTTCTGCTGCATCCTCGATCGTGATGATCCGCTCCCGCGGCGAGATGAAGAACGACAGCGCATTGAGCAGGGTGGTCTTGCCCGCGCCGGTGCCACCGGAGATGATGATGTTCAGCCGGGCTTTCACCGCCGCTTCGAGCAGCTCCATCATGCCTTGAGTCAGTGTCTTGCGCTCGACCAGGTCAGCGGGCATGAGCTTGTCCGTCATAAACCGCCGTATGGACAACAGCGGCCCATCCACAGCTAGCGGTGGGATCACCGCATTGACTCGCGAGCCATCCGGGAGACGCGCATCGACCATAGGGTTGGACTCATCGATCCGCCGGCCCACTTGGGAGACGATCTTGTCGATGATCCGTAGTAAGTGCTGGTCGTCACGGAACCGTACGTCGGTCAGCTCCAGGACGCCGCGCCGCTCGACGTAAACCTGTTTGTGAGTGTTAACCAAAATGTCCGAGATGGTTGGGTCTTGCAACAGAGGCTCTAACGGACCTAATCCGAAGACCTCGTCCAGAACCTCTTCGCAGATCTGCTGCTTTTCGGCAGCACTGAGCAGCGTCGGCTCCTCATTGATCAGCACCATCAGGACCTGGCGCACTTCGGCGCGGACCCGCTGGTTGTCGATCGTCGCCAGGGCCTCCAGGTTGATCTTGTCGAGCAGCTTGCGATGAAGCGTGAATTTCAATTCCTGGTACTCAGGCCGCAGCGTCGTTGCCGGACGCTGGGCATTGCGGATCAGGCGCTGTTCCCAGGTCAGGCGTCCAGACCTGTTTTCCGACGTCGGCATCATGGCTCACCCCAACGCCTCCTTTTCACGCTGCATTCGCTATGCGCTCAAACCTCCCCTCTGAAAGCTGGTGTGCGAAAGCTTCGATGGCCCGAGCGAGCTGGCTCCCATCGTCCAGCGGCTCGCCAAGCGACACTGCCCGGTGCACTGCACCAAAGTCGCCTGGAAAAACCGCAGCGATGCGCACTCCAAAGATCCGCTCCAGATCCTCGCGGCCGATGCCATCTTGCTTCCGGTACCGGTTAACGAGGACATAGAGGCGCTGTTTGTCGAACCCGAGCTGCTCGAGTGCGCTGATCGCTCGCCGGGCCAGATGCAGGCTGGCCAGCTCGGAGGTCGTGACCAGAAACCCAAAGTCCGATTCGGACAACGCCAGCAAACTGGTCCGGTGCAGGACCACCGGCGTGTCGACGATGACCCAGCTGTAGCCCAGCCGGCTGAATTCCAACAGGTCGTGGAGCTGAGCCGCGTCGATTAACTCTGGCTCGGGAACGGCGGGCGCGGGCAAAACCTCTAAGTGATACCAGTGACTCACCAACGAGTCCCACAGACCTCGCCCGAGCTGCGAGCTTAGCTTCAGGGCGTCCACCACGGAGCGGCTCGGCGCGAGTTTTGCCGCAAAGCCCAGAATCCCGGCACTAAGGTCGAGGTCAATCACCAGCACGCGGCCCGCTTGAACCCGCCCCAGCCAAAACGCCGTGTGCAAAGCCAGCGTCGAGGCCCCACAGCCAGGTTTGGTGGAGCTGAAGACCACAAGCTTGCCACGTTGAACGATCGGCTCTCGTTTCTGGGGCGCGAGCAGTCGCGCTATGCGCGCAGCTGCTTCCCTCTGTTCCTCGGCACTGAACGGAGGGGTCAGAAACTCTGCCGCTCCAGCGCGCAGAGCCTGGACGACCAGCTCGGGGAGTCGCTCTCGACTCAGAGCCACCACTTCCGGGTGCGATGGCTGCGCCAGGACGAATTTCAAAAGTCGCTCGCTGGTCTCCCACTCGGTGGCCACGTCGAGGAACACCACGTCGGGCTTGACCTGGCGCAGCCGTATCCCTAGTGCTTGCTCAGACGGGTACCGGTCGATCTCAGCAAGCACCTGGAAAACCTTGGCCGAGGGTAGCGCTGCGCGGAACGCTTGGGCTAAAGCCCGATCCGGGCAGACTAGTAACCCCGTGACCAAGGGCCCCATGCTGTCATTCCGGTCGCTCATCGCTACCCCGCTCGAAACGGATCACCGTCTTTGAGCCTGCGCTGGCTGCTGGGACGCCGCAGACTTTGAGCGCTGTGGAGGGCCCTGCCGGGAGGGGCTTGGCTCCCCTGAGCTCCGCTCCAAGAGCTCGCCTGGTCGAAGTTGGTGTAAGAACTTCAGCGGCATCACCAGTTGCGGGACTGGTTCGCCCGCCGGAATGGGCGTGACCAACTCCGGCGTCACGATTACCAGAAGCTCGGTCTTGCTCGCCTGTTTTTCCCGGCTTTTGAACAGCTCGCCGAGGATTGGGATCTGCGAGAGCCCAGGAATGCGCCGCAGATCGGCCCGGGCACGATCATCGATCAGCCCTGCGATCACGAAGCTCTGGCCCTGCCCCAGCTCAATCTCCGTCTCCATGCGACGCGTGGACAATGCCGGGATCACGAAGCCTCCGAACGAGACTGCGTTGGCCAGATCGATCGTCGAGACCTCTGGACGTACGCGCATCCGTATGGTGCCGTGCGGTGTCACGTGTGGCTCGAAACTCAGGCGGATGCCAAACTCTCGAAACTGGACGGTGACGGCACCCGCGTTCGCTCCACCTTGCAAGGTGGGAATGGGGAACTCCCCACCTACCAGGAAGCTTGCTTCCTTGCCATCTAGAGTGACCAGGTTCGGCTCGGCCAGGATCTGCAGCACGCGTTGTTCTTTCAGCGCTGCAATCAATGCAGAGAGGTTCAGATCTGGTCTGAAAGCGAACACGTTCAGTGTGTCACTGAGCGTCCACTCGGATGTGGTTCCCTCTACTGCTGCGCCAATCGTGCCGCGGAGATCTGTCGAGCGGGGCGGCGAAAACTGGCCCGTGGTGATCGAGCCAGGCATGTGCAGGGCGCCGGTGGAGATAAGGTTTAAGCCCAGGCGTTCTAAGGCCGTGCGGTTCACCTCTGCAAAACGCACGCGCAATAGGATCTGCGCCGGGACCGGTTCCGGTTCGACTCTCAGTGAGTTGACCACGTTCTTGAACAGTCCACTCACGATGGCTGCTGCTTTCTCGGCCACCTCCTTCGAAGAGACTTGCCCACGCAGTGTCGCAGTGTCCTGAGCAGCCTCAATTTCGATGGGTTCGTTAGGGAACGTGGTCCTGAGGAGCTTGCGTGCAGCCTCGACGTCAGGCTGAACTCGCACGCTGTAGAGCCGTCGCTCTTGGCCACCGAGCCAGACCAGAACACTGGCCAGGCCGGGACTTTTCGCGTTCAAGAGTACTTCGCGGGCTCCCACAACGACCACATCGACCACCTCCGGGTTGCTGGTCGAGATCCGCTCCACATCGGCGGGGTACTCGAGTAGCTGGCTGCGACCGGCAGTCATCTCCACGGTCTCAACCGAGCTCGCAGCCCACACCACTACTCCCAACAAAACGCTCAACATGGCGCCGAGTCGCCCTGCTGTTGCTCCGATCGCCCGGATCATCGGTTACCTCTCCAGCCTGCGTGGCTGAGTTCCACCTGCTCGACCGTCTTCTGCGCTCCACGCCACACGACCACCGCATGAACCGGCGGGGGTGGAGGAGGCTGAGGCTCGACAGCAACCGGTTGCGGCGATGGACGTGCAGCCGCCCGGACCTCAGACTCCTGCGGTGTAGTCCGCGCATGCCGTCCGTAGAGCTGCTCGAGAGCACGTCCCTCAGTCTGGGCAATCGTTGCATCAGTGCTGTTGCGGAGCACCAGTTGCACTTTGCCTTCATTGGCAGCCAGCGTCACAGCTTCAGCCTCTTCTGGTCGAACCAACAGAGTTACCGTCCGAGCAGTGATTGGTTTGCCGCTGGCGTCGGGTTCGGTATGCTGACCGGCCGAAAGCACCTGGATGTTTTGCAGGACGGTTCGCGTCACTACCGTCTCGCTACCCGGCGGACGGCCAGTTACGAGCACATCCACTCGCATGCCCGGCATGACGAAACCAGCAACGCCGACTACTTCATCCACGCGGATAGTCACAGCGCGCATTCCTTCGGGAATTAGGGGAGCCAACCCTACGCCCGAGCCTCGAGCACCCAGCCGCCCTTTGCGAATCGGTTCCTCTGGCAGGATGTTGCTGATCACCGGATGGTCGATGACTTCCTCGACACGCGAAAATCCGTCCTTGGGAAACTGCTCCGCGGGCACTTGAATCACTTTGATGTCATCAGGCTTGATAACCGCGCCGACCGGCAGTGCACGGGCAGCAATTACCAGGTCGCGCATTTGGGTTCGCTTAGGCTTAGTCGCCGAGGCCGATCCTCCGGGCATCAGCCGATATAAGGCGGCCGTTACGATTAGGGCAAACAGCAAACTGACGCCCATTACTGCGAGAAGCCTTCGATCCATAACCGCCTCGCTTTGTTCACTGCGGCCACAGCGTATTCATCGG
>JAUQPO010000370.1 GCA_030550335.1 Acidobacteriota bacterium | reverse complement strand
AGCGCTTGCGATGGTATTCGACCGCCTGCCGTCGTACCTTTTCCCAGAACAGCTTTTCTGGCAACCCATCTGGAGTGGCGTTGTAAGGCGGCTCGCCAAACATGAACCCGAAATTCGCCTTCGGACTGATGAACTCGACGTACCACTCATGGAACGCTGGAACCGCATAGACGCCCCAGTGGATGAAAATCCCGAATTTGGCATCCTCGAACCATTTGGGTATCGGGTGTGACCGAAGGGATTCCGTAGTGGGCTCGTAGGGTTTCCTTTGGGCTGCGAGTAAAAACGCCGATAGCACCGTCCACGCGATTACCCTTTTCCACATGTTCAGGTTCTCCAGCTTAATTGAAAGCGATTGTTTCCCTACCGGGCGCCAGGATCCGTCGTCACCATGGATCCTGGCGACCCTTCAAAAGCCATCGCAGTTTCCCGCTCTTAGAATACGAACCGCAAGGAGATCTGCATGACGCGCGGGCTTCGCGTGGAGGTCACCTGCCCGAAGCGGGCGTTGACTTGATTACCCGCAGGGTCAAAGCGCGCGGTTGTATCGACCCCAGAGAACTGGGTGTGGTTGAAGGCGTTGTACATCTCCCAGCGGAGTTGGAAGAAACGGCCCTCTGGTTTCAAGGGGATCTTCTTGAACAAGGAGATATCCCAGTTGTTGACGCCGGGGAGCCGGATCACATCCTTTGGAGCATTGCCCCAATCGCCTTGGGCTGGCCGCCGGAAGACGCTGGTGTCGAACCACCGGTAGAAGGTGCGCTGCCCGTGGGGCAGCTGCGCCTTGCCCGTGACAACGATCCTCGCCCCGTCACCCCCACCGGTGATGTCCGCGCCGTCGGTGGTGCTGAAGCCGACACCGCTAGGTTGCCCGCTCACGAACGAAGTGATGCCCGAGACCTGCCAGTCGTCCAAGACCCAATGCACGACGGACGAGGGCCAGAGTTTGCTCGGCTTCGGTAGATCCCAGATGTAGTTCAGCACGAAAATATGCGTCTGGTCCCAGCCTGCTTTGCCATAGTTCCAGACACGCAACGGTCGGTACGTAGCTACGTTACCGCCGTCGGTGTCTGTGTAGTCCATGGCTTTCGACCACGTGTAAGCCAGCCCGAACATCAAACCCCGAGCGAACCGCCGATGCGCTTGGACCTGCAAGGAGTTGTAATTGGAGGTGCTCACGTTCTCGTACCAGTTGATGGAGCCATAGCCCGGGTAAGGCCGGAAGAAATTGTCGGGCAGAGGCTTGCCCGGTGACGTCGGATCTTGGTTCTGCGGTTGGAAGCGCGCGCCGTAAGGAACCCGGTTGATGTCTTTCGACTGCATGAGGTGCCGGCCTAGCGTTCCCACGTACGCTACATCCAGTACCGTCCCGAAGCCGATGTTCTGCTGGATGCCGAACATCATGTGGTAAATCGTCGGGGTCTTTGCCTTCCGCTCGAACCCAAGCACGGAGCTAGGAAACAGGACTCCAGAGCTCGAAAGGAAGGTATCGAGGTTTCCATAGTAGATGACAGGGTTGAACTGGACGGGCGGGTTCGTCGGCAGGTTCCAGAGCGTGTTGCCGGATGGACGCGTGTTGTAAAAGATGCCCGCACTGGCGCGAATGGCCGTCTTGCCATTGCCGAAGACATCGTAAGCGAATCCCAGGCGGGGCCCCACCGCTACGGGCTGCTGGTCTTTAAAGCCTCGCGGGTAGGTGGGGTCGGTCGCCACAACCATTCCAGTGACCGGATCGCCTACGCCCGGCACGAAAGCCCCAATCCAAACCGCTGGCCCCAGAGCGCCTGTGATCGGATTCTTCGCCACCCGCTTGCCTGCGGGGTCCAACGCAGGCTGGAACAAAGGCGGGACCTTCTCGCGCTGGTAACGAGCGATCACGAAGGAAGCGGCCTTGCCGTCGATCTGTACCCACGGTGTGTACCAGGAGAAGCGGACACCGTAGTCGATTGTCAGCCTGCGGAAAACTTTGTAGGTATCTTGGGCGAACCACTCCACAGTTGTCTGACGCCCTTGGGTGCCCGGCCGAGAGCTCGACTCGGTATAGGAAGTGAAGTTGCCGAGCAGCGCGTTCGCATACGGGTGGCGCGCGTCAAACGGGTTGTTGGTGTCCCGACTGAAGTCCAGCACACCCGCGAAGTTGCCTCGCTCGCCCTCGTAATTGCGCACTCGCTCGATGAACACGCCGAATTTGAAAATGTGGTTTCCGCGTACATAGGTCAGGTTGTCACTGAAGTCAAACACTGTGTCGGCCCCGCGCAGCGGGAACCGGCCGTCGTAGCTCAGTGACGGAGCGCCAGTAATCCCACCAAACGAAGCACGCGGAACTACGTTGAACGGATTGTACTGAGGGTAGAACTGCTTAACGTTGAACCCGACGACTGGCCGGAGCATCTTGCGCAGTTCCGCCTCGCTGACCGGTGGGCCTTTCTCCACACTGTGGCGGGCGCCTGCGTGGAACTCATTGACCACCGCCGGACCAAACACTCGGGTGTAGTTCAGGACCACTACGTTGTCGGTGAAGGTGTAATGCAGCCGCGCCCAAGGCCAGCCGGAACCACCTGTCCCTGCAGCCACGTTGTAACCTCGCTGGTCCGACCACCAGGCCGACAGGCGTACGAAAATGCGGTCCTTTTCTGTCGGCACCCAGTCGCCGCGGCCTAGATGCTGACGCTTAGGCCATTCGAGAGTCTCCTGGTAGTTGTAGTTATAGTTGCCGCGGCTGATTCTGCGGTCAAAGAAATTTGGCTCCGGGAAGATTTTGAGCAACGCCTGGCCATTGGGGTTGATGCGAGAGGCTGGGATGACGTTCCCCGGGAAGTACCCTCCAGACAGAGGATCGCGCACCAGAATCAGCTTGTCGTTCGTGTCCAGCGACGCGGAAAAGTCCCCCTGGCGCTCCGCAAGCGTGGGCAGGTTCCGTTGCCACAACGTCCCAGGAGTCTTGATGAGCCAATCCTCGAACGAGTAGAAGAAAAACGCCTTGTCCCGGTTCACATTCAGCTTTCCTGGGATGTAGAAAGGGCCGCCCACGGTGAAGCCGAGCGTGTTGTACCGATAACGCGCCTTGGGGACGTTGTTGAGATTGTTAAAGAACGCGTTGGCATTGAACATCTCATGCCGCTTGTACCAATAGCCGCTCCCATGGAACTCGCGGCCGCCAGACTTGGTCACCACATTGATCATGGCCGCGCCATTCCGCCCGTATTCGGCCTGATAGCTGTTCAGA
>JAUQPO010000369.1 GCA_030550335.1 Acidobacteriota bacterium | reverse complement strand
ACGGTACACCTGTAATCACGTCGCGGCGGTCGGCTCTCGAAGAAGTGGCAGGTGATGCGGCTTTGCTCGTGGACCCATTCGACGAGGAAGAGCTCGCCGCCGCGCTCAAGCGGCTAGCCGAAGATTCCACACTGTGGGAGACACTGGCGCTGCGGGGCCGCCAGCGAGCCGCCCAGTTCAGCTGGCAAAAAGCCGCTACAAAGACCTGGGAACTCTATTGCGAGCTTCTCGCCTAATCCACGGCGATCTTCAGCGCCCGCAAAAACTTCTGATCCTGCGGAGTCCACTCGATCTTGGGTGGCTCAGACGATGGTTCTTCCCCTTGCCATTCCAGTTCGGTTTCGAGCTCCTCGAACTCCTCTGCGACTCGGTGATTCAACCCAATGGTGGCTTCTAGGACCAGAAATACGTCGTAACCCTCACGCTTAAGTTCCTCTAAAGCTGAGGCAATGCGCGGAGAATCAGCTAGCGAGGCACTGATTGCCGCCCCGAGTTCCTCAATCAGTTGCTTGAGTCGTTCGTCCAACGTCGTTCCTCACGAGAAGTCACTCTCAGCATAGCACTCCATTCGACCAGCGCCACGTGTACCCGGCGAAATTTATCCGTCCCCGGTGCTAGCCCGTCGTTAGTCTTATCGTCGTTGACGAGCACCCACTCTAGGCTCGACCGGCAGTGGCCGGCCAAGTAGCTGCTCGACGGGAGCACGCAAGTGCGCGGGCAGGTTCAAGCTGGCCGCTCGGCGCAGTTGGGCTCGTGCCTCCTCGATCGCTCCCGCCTCGTACAAGACTAGACCCAGGTGGTAACGATGCAGTGGCGACTCAGGGGCCATGCGCACCGCTTTGCGGAGCCAAGCTACAGCCTCTTCGCGTCGCCCGGCCTTGGCCAGCACCCAGCCGAGTGTATCGCAGTAGGCAGGGTTGTCGGGTTGGGTAGCCACGGCTCGCTCGGCCAAGTCCCTGGCCCGCTCCAGCTCAACTCCGAGTTCCGCTAAAACGTAAGCCAGGTTGTTTAATGCCGGGCCGTAATTGGGCTCGCTACTCACTACGGCCTCGAACTGGAGCCTTGCTTCAGAAAAATCGGCCCGCTCGAGCGCTAGCACGCCTAGTGCATACCGCGCCCGCGCCCGGCTGCGGGGGTCGGCCAAGCGGGCCTTGTACAACTCAGCTACCTTGTCCTGCTCCCGAGAGACCCAAAGGGCTTGAGCCCATAACGCCTGGTCCTGGAGCTCCGCTCCGGGGGTGATCGCGGCCGGCTCTGCTCTGCGCCGGGCTTCCACAAGGTCGCCGCGTTGTAGCAGAAGACGCGTCAGCATCCATCTCGCGGGAAAGCATTGAGGATCGCGCCGGAGCCGACCCTCAAGGACAGCCAGAGCGCGTTCGGGCGACCGCTGATCGAATAGCTGCTGAGCGAGGGCGACCGATGCCCGACAACCCGCAGCACCGCTGGCCTGATCGAGCTTCAGCAACCACTCGTTGACCCTGCCGCTCCGTGCTTGGGCGCGCTCCCAGCGTGCCCTCCACCACAGAACTTCCCAAGATTCGTCGGGACCGGTCTGTGGCCATCCAACAGATGGGACCGGCCGCCTCCGTTCTCCCAGCACCCAATCCGTCAATTGGGCTGCCTCGTGCCAAGGGTAATGGGCGAGCAACTCGCTCGCTGCCACTCGGGCCTCCCCTACATCGCCGCGCGCCAACGACAGGTTCAGCCAAGCCTCCCAAGCTGGCAGGAGCATGGGAGACAAGCGCTGGGCCATGCGATATTGCTCTGCAGCTTGGACCGGCTGCCCGGCGTAAGCTAACAGTTCACCGTGTATGAAGCGCAGCAAAGCGTCGGTCTCAGGGGAAACGGACGGGCGTGTAAAAACTGCGAGAGTGTGCGCAGCTCCGTCCCTCGCAAGCGCGACCGCTCGTAATGTCGAAGGCCAGGTGTCGTCGCGTGAGGAACCAAGCCACTGGTCGATCTCGTCCAGAGCTTGCTGCCGCCTGCCCTGAACCAGTAAGGTCTGAATCCAACCGGCACGCGCTCGCGGGTCCTTTGTGCGCTCCCACGCCTGCCGGTACCATTGCTCAGCCTGGGCCAAGCGGGCTGTCCGTAGGGCGAGCTCGGCGGCGGTTAAGAGCTGCTCGGGGTCGCCAGGTCGCTCAGCGACCTGTTCCAAGAGCGCGGTAGCTGCCGCGCGGTTCCCCGTCTCATCGTAATAAATTGCCAACGTAGGCCAGCACCCCGACGGGGGGCGGCAGGCCCGGTGCAGGATTTCACCTGCATGTTGCCAGTCTCCTTCAGCCACCGCAAGCCAGAACTGCTGGCTCAGCAACACAGGAGAGGAAAGCGAAGCATTGGCTAGCAGGCCCGCGGCCTGCTCGATTTGACCGGCTTGGGCTTGAGCTGCCACGAGCCAGGGTAAAGCTTCTGATGACCGGCTGGCATTCGATGCCGCTTGCAAGGATTGCACTGCGGTGATCGCGTCCCCTTGCAGCAGCGCGAGCCAACCCCGCACCAGGAGCACTTCGGGGGCCTGCGGGCGGGCCGTAATAACCCGGTCGGCGAGCATTCCGAGATCGCGGAGCAGGCCTTCAGAAGGCGGGGTGACTGGATCCAGCGGCCAGAGCGACAGGCAGGCGTAAGCCAGGAATGCCGCAGAATTCCTTGGCTCGATCTCTATGACCCGGCGCAAAGCACCGAGGGCGTTGCCCAACCGCCCAGTTTGGAGTTCGGCTTGGGCCAATCGTAAGTGCAGGTCGACCGCGTTGGGATTTTCGCGTAAGGCCCGGCGGTACACCTGCGCTGCGGTCTCGTAGTCGCCCTGCTGGTAGAGCTTATCGCCGATCGCCACCACCTGGTCATGGTTGGCGAAGCGGGGTGCGCAGTGCACCAATGCCAGTGCGCAGATAGACAGCGCAAAGAGCAGGGGGGACACTGGCCGCCCAGTCGCTGTGGTGGGGCTGTGCAGAGTCACGCTTGGGCCAAACCTTTTTATTATTGGGCACGGTAGGAGCCAAAAGACGAGGCGAGTCGGGACCCGTGGTAGAATGAGCCGAGGTTGCCCGGCTGGGTGGGTGGACCTTAGAATGAAGGTGTCGAGTTGAGGAGGTTGCATGCGATCCATCGGCTTGCCAGAGCTTTTGATCATTCTGGGGATTGCGGTGCTCCTGTTCGGGGGCCGCAAGATCCCGGAAGTCGCAAAGGGTTTGGGTGAGGGGATCCGGAATTTTAAGACCGCCCTCCGAGGAGAAGACA
>JAUQPO010000368.1 GCA_030550335.1 Acidobacteriota bacterium | reverse complement strand
AAACCCCTTCGGTGTCGATGCCCAGGACGGCTTTCAGATCCTCGTCGATGAGCCCGAGCATTTGGTATGGCTCGTGAACTTTCACCGGGCGCTTCTCCAGCCCGTAGTATTCCCGCAACGCGGCGACGCAACTGACGTGCATCCCAGTGACTGCCGTGGCACCAAAGTCGATCGGGATGTGATCCGGTTCCCGATGGGCCAGTGCGGTGAGGACGCGCTCGCGACTCGTCATAGCCTTCCCACCGTCAGTTACACTAACGCACCTTTTCCACGCTGAGCACCCGCTAGCCTCCGACTCTTGGCATGGCCGATGCTCTGCGCTCTGTCTGCACCCGCAGCGCCCATTCTGCTGCCTCACGCATGAGCTCCAAACCTCGTAGGAGCCTCGGAGTGGGTTCGAATCCATAAGAGAGCCGTAGCTGCCTCCGCCCTAGGGCAGCTAGCTGGCCCCGTGGATGGACACAATACTCGCCCGGAATGTAGACCACCCTAGGATGCGGGGATGCGGCTGGCCCGTCGATGAGAGGCTCGCCTGTTGCTCGAGCCAGGTATCGGAAAAAGGCCGAGCGCGCGCCCGTCTCCAGGTCGCGGAAGGTCAGGTAAAAGTAAAATCCCGCCTGGCCACCCCGGTACGATTCGACAAAGGGGCCAAGTTGGTTTCGGATGCCTTGGGCCATCGCTTCGGCTTTCTCACGATAGCCAGCACGCACGCGTTCCAGCTGCTGTTCTGCATAGTGGTCCAAAAGATAGCTGGCCATTTCTTGGGCAAACAAAGGCGCTCCGAAACCCGCGTCGCTGGTGTGCTGGATCATGGCACGCATGAGCTCATCGTCCGGGCCGAGCATGTAGCCGATGCGCAGCGCGGGAGCCACGATCTTCGACAGCGTGCCGATCTCGTAAACGATGCCCCATTGGTCGAGCGGCATCACGCTGGCCGGTGGCTCCACAGTGGGGTCGTGAACCAACCATTCGTACGCCAGGTCGAACACCAGCGGGATACGCCGTCGTTGCTCCGAACTGAGACGCGCCACGTAGTCGAGCAGCTGCTTGCGGCGGGCGTTTGAAAGGATCGTGCCTGTAGGGTTGTTGACCGTTACGAAGTAGAAAAAGCTGATGGCACGGGCTCGCGAGCCCAGTTGTTGCACCGCATGGGCGAGTGCCTCCACATCCACTCCTTGGTCGTCCTCCGGCACTGCCAGAATCTCGAACCCCTTGCGCTCCAATAGGCTGGAGTAGATGTAGTAAATCGGGTCTGCGGTGACGACCAGGCCTTTAGGCACGAGCTCGCTCAGGCCCGCCAGCAGGCTCGTAGCACCGCAAGGTCCGATGATCAGGCGCTTGCGTTCAAGCGTGGCGCGGTCGATCTGCCCCAGACGAGTTCGCGCCAAAAAGTCTTTGAGGGACCGAATTAGGTTCGGCGATCCTTCCGGCCCGCTGTAGTTGAATGCTTGTCGGTAGCGGGTCGGGTTTCGGACTACTTCTTCCATTGCCTCGAGCAACCAGGCTCGAGGGATGGTCTCCTCGTTGACGTAACCCACGCCAAGGTTAATGTCCACGCCATCGCGAAAGTCGGCTGCGAATTCCGCCATCATTCGGCTGACCGGAGAAGGCTCACGAGAGAGCCACCCGTAGCGGGACAAGCGCATGCGCATGGCATTCCCCATCTTAGCTGTGCGATCTGGGCTCAGGGCTATCCGGGTAACTCGCCGGCCGAGCGGAAGAGAATGGATAGGGGCAGACAGGGACTGAGGGATGATCACCGACCCCATTCCCCGGAGTTACGCCCTGCGCTGGTATTACCAGCGCAGCGACGAGATTACGGATCTTCCCTTGCCAGAGGACGACCGTCTGGTGGTTTGCGCTCGACAGATCGAAGCAGCCTTACAGACTGGCCATACAGGTCCAGTTCGTGCCGCTTGCGCGGCTTTCCTGGAACGCGCATCGGAGTTCTACAAAGTTCCTACTCCCACCGTCCGTGTGCTCGCTGCGCGGCCGCTGATTGTGTGGGAGTCGGGCGGAGTGGCAGAGTTATTCGGTGACTACGATCCGTCGAAGAAGCTGATCCGCTTGTGGATGCGCACCGCCATGCGCAAGCAGGTCACTTCGTTCGGAACGTTTCTCAGCACGCTCTGCCATGAATTCTGCCATCACCTGGATCGGGAGCTCTTGCGCTTGCCCCCGACCTACCATACCCGCGGCTTTTATGAGCGGACGGCTGCGCTCTACCACCATTGCCGGCAGACGCCACGCAAGCGATTGTATTGGAAGATGCTGCCTTCCGGTCGGTTCGTCATCGATTGGGTGAAAACCCGCGCGGGCAACCCTCCGGACGCAGGTGGCTGAGCGTTCGGGGGCTCGGGTCCAGCGGTGGACTGCAGGTGTGGTAAGTTGGGGCTGATATGCGGTGCCAGGACAAGCTTTCTCGCCGTCATTTCCTTTTCGCTAGCAGTTGCCTGCCGTTTGCCCGGCTACAAGCTGCACGCAAAGTCCCCATCGGTCTGGAGCTCTATTCGGTTCGGAAGGAGCTGGCGGAGGACCTTTTTGGGACGGTCAGAGCGGTAGCCCGGATGGGATACGAGTGCGTGGAATTTTTCGCCCCTTATATGAAGTGGACGCCCTCCTACGCTAAGGACGTACGGAAGCTCCTGGATGATCTGGGGTTACGATGCTACTCCACCCACAATGCCCGCTCGGCGTTTGCTCCTGAGAACATCGACCGTATCATCGAGCTGAACCAGATCCTCGGTGCCCGGCAAGTGATCATGGCCAGCGCAGGTAAAGTCGAGACACTGGACGGCTGGAAGCAAGTGGCCGATGAGCTGAACCGGGCGCTAGAAAAGATGAAACCCGCCGGCATGCGTCCAGGGTTCCACAACCACCAGATGGAGTTTCGACCCATCGAGGGCAAGCTCCCGATGGAGGTGCTGGCGGCGAATACCGAAAAGGATGTAGTCCTGCAGCTCGACGTAGGCACTTGTGTGGAAGTGGGCCGGGATCCTGTAGCATGGATTCGTTCCAATCCCGGGCGCATCCGCAGTATTCACCTGAAGGACTGGTCCAAGGAGCGTGGCTACAAGGTGTTGTTCGGCGAAGGCGACGCCCCTTGGAAAGCCATATTCGAGGCCGCGGAATCGGTAGGCGGCGTCGAGTTTTATTTGATCGAGCAAGAGGGCAGCGACTACTCGCCCATGGAAACGGTCGAGCGCTGCCTGGCGAACTACAAAAAGCTCCGCGCAGCGTGAATCTG